>JBMFPL010000053.1:0-13013 GCA_049969115.1 Bryobacteraceae bacterium
GGAGCCGGAGGCGGAGGTTTTCCCCGCACTCGAAGAGCTGGGCATAGGCTTCGTGGCGTTCAGTCCGCTGGGCAAGGGCTTCCTGACCGGGGCGATCGACGAGCACACAAGGTTTCACGAGACCGACTTCCGCAACACGGTGCCGCGCTTTGCCCCCGAGGCGCGCAAGGCGAACCGCGCGCTGGTCGAGCGGATCGAGGCGATCGCGCGCCGCAAGCAAGTGACGCCGGGGCAGCTCGCGCTGGCGTGGGTGCTGGCGCAGAAGTCCTGGATCGTGCCGATTCCCCGGGACGACAAAGCTCCATCACCTGGAGGAAAACCTCGCCGCAGCGCAGGTGGAGTTGAGCGACGAGGAGTTGCGCGAGATCGAAGCGGTCACGTCCGAGGTCAAAGTGCAGGGCGAGCGTTATCCGGAGGCGGTGCAGAGGTGGATTGACCGGTGAGGGCTTGTTTACAAGCGTCGTTTAAAAGACGCGCCTCGGACCTGGTGTCGTGTCGGGCCCCGGGAAGCGGGATTCCGGGCAGTCCAGCGGCTCGGAGGGACTGAGCGACGCGCTTCACTTGCCCAGCCACTGCTGGAAGGCTTCCAGCACGGTCTGGCCTCGATAGATGCGAGGCGGGACGGGCTGGAGCTCACCGGTTTCGGTCTTTTTGGGGTGGAATTCGAAGCGCATCTCGACGGGGCCCTGGATGATCCAAGGCGAGAATTCCTTGATGCGCTGGACGGCGCGGCGGGCGGCGGCGCGTATGGCGGCGCAGGCTTCGGCGTGGGAGAGGCTGAGTGCGGAGGCCTTGCCGATCATGCGCTTGACCGCAACGGTTTCGCCCTTGGGCTGGATTTCGAGAAACTCACGGCAGGCGGCCTGGTCGCCGGCGAGCATGATCACGGGGATGCCGAAGTAACCGGCGATGGCGGCCACTTGGCCCAGTTCGCCGACGGATTTACCGTTGATGGTAATGTCGCGGACGCTCAGGCTTTGCGAGTGCGCCAGCAGGCCGTCCGGCGTGCCGGCTTTGGCGTGCTGGCCGATGAAGATGATGCCGTCGTAGTGGCCGTCGCTGAGGTAGTAGTCGGCGGGAGTGGGTCGTCCCTGGATGAGCCTGGCGCGTGGGGGGATGGCGTCGATGGAAAGGGTGCGGCTGCCGTCGTGGCCGTCCCAGATGACGACTTCGCCGGCCCCGCCCTCCAGCGCGCCTTCCACGGCGGCGTTGACTTCATCGATGAGCAGCCGGCGCGATTCCTCGAAGCGGCGTTGCCCCGGGGTAACCTGCTCGTCCCAGTTGTTGACTCCGCCGACGCCTTCCAGGTCGGTGACGATGAAGATGCGCGGGCCTTGTTGGGCGTGTACGAGGGTGAGCGTGACGAAGGTGAGCAGCCAGGTTTTCACGGCAATGTTCCTCCGCATCGGGATCGAGCGAACCGTCCCATGATACACGGGCCAGGGGCGATTCGCGGAGCGCCGTGGGTCCGAGCTGCCCGCGGTTCTGAACCGGGATGGTTTGAGGAGCCTGGAGCGGCTGTCATCTGGAGCTGCCGGGTCTCGTCTACGAGCGGATGCGGGACGGACCGGGGCACAAAGAGCAGGACCGCACAGCTGGGATAGTAAGCCGTTATCGAGCTTTCATGGGCCAACGGCTAGATGGGGCTCACGGCGAGCAACGTCGGTGTGGTGATTCGGCGTGACGAGGACGAGGATTCCGCATGGTATCCGGAGTTGGAAGGCTGCCGGCCACAGGCCGCCACGCTAGTGGAGGTAATGGCGGATATCCTTGAAACGATGGCACTGTACCAGTTAACGCTTCCTGAATCGGAGCGGGATGGGCTGCTCAGCCGGGAGATTGTTGCCACCGCGGCCGAAGTGAATGCACAGGGTGCCACGGTGGTGCGCAATGGGAGCGGAAGCGGCATTGAAAAGCGTGGGTTTTCACCCGCTCCGATCGAAAGGGAGACATCCGCTTTATCTCAGAACGGGGCGCGGTGTTGTCGAGTCGTTCCGCTTTGACTCACATTGCACACCAGGGTGGTCAGCCACCTGCTCCAAGCGATCGGGGAAACGTAACCGGGGCCGATGTGAGGGACAGGCGCAAAAGCCGGAGGAGGCGGTTGGCTAGTTTGGGCGGTCTGGCATGAAAAGGGTTCTGAGGACGGGACGGCACGCTATGAGGTCGGCAGCAGGAGAGCGCAGCCGAGGTCCAAGGAGTCCGCGGGCCCCAGGGCGGCGGACGAATGAGCTTCTGCGGCCAGCCCTCCGAATGGGGCTGACATTGGAGTGCATGCCTACATCAAAAACGGCGCAGGCGGGCTGGGCGGGACCCGTGCCCATTTCGTCGGGGAACGGGAGGCGAGAGCAGAGGCGGTCGTAGATGAGGACGTCAGCCTGGCAGACTCAGGGGCGTCGTCATCCACGATGGAGGCGCCTGCGACCTGGCACCGTCCCGGGAGCCGGGGCCCAAGAGCCCGAAGCATTGTTCTCTCGCGAACTGCGCCGCAGCAACCACGACGTTCGCCAGTTCCGCCTTCTGCGGCAGTGGCGAACATTTCGCGCTGCGTGTAGCGGGGCATGCCGTGAAGGCCCACGGGGCCGCTGACTCGGGGGCGGGCGCTGGCGTCGAGAGCCGGGTGCCGCCAAGTCTGGATTAGCAGGATGCTGAAATACCCCACGTTTCCTTTACGCCCGTACATAACATCATTGACTTACGCAGTCGATTTTGTGACCAAACAGCTTATTTCAGCATCCTGTTAGGGGCTAAGTCAGAGATAGGCGACCAGCGCGCAGACGCGCCCAAACGGGACCAACCGAAAATGCGGCAGAGAGCGCCGCTCTGGCGGGCGCCGGCCCGGGGCATGCCCCGGTGGCAAGGGCCGTTCGATCGGCGTGTCGAGCGTGGCGCGCCTGGGCGAATGGCACGCCCCGCCTACACCGGCCATTCGGCGGGTTCGGCGGTGGAGATTTCGAGCCAGCCCTGGTAGGGGAGAGCGTCGAGGGGCAGGCCGTTGCGCCAGAGCGAAAGCTGGACGCGCAGGCGGTCGCCGCTGGCGGCGCCGATAGACTCCAGAGGAATGCGGGCTTCCAAAATGTGCTGGCAGACGAAGGCTGCACCGGAGGCAGCGGCTTGGGGCGAGGCCTCCAGCACGCTACACAGGCCGTGGGTGAGGGCGATGCGGTAGCTCGCGGCGGGGGCCCCAGGCTTGAGAGGTTCGATCACGAAGCGAGCTTCCAGGGGTTCGCCGGCGGCCTGCTCGGTGAAGTCGAGGCGCAAATAAAGGTTGGAGGCGTCGCAGCCGTAATAAAGCTGGCGGATCAGGAATCGACGGCCGTGCATGGCGCTCTGGCGCAGGTCCACGCGGTATTCGCCCGCGCCGAGCCATTCGAAGTAGGAAGAAACGAGGCCGTCCAGGGTAGGGTGGATCCAGCCGGTGGGGGGAATGTGAAGCTCGGGGACGGCAAGTTGGATGATGGGACGTGAGAGGTCCTCGGGCGGGGCCTGATCGAGGGCACGGTAGACGTTGGCGAGGTGGGCGCGGTAGAGCTCGTCGAATTCCTGGCGATTGGCAGACTCGTGTTCGGGGCCGTACCACCAGCACCAATCGGAGCCTTCGGCGATGAGCAGTTCCTCGTAGGCGAGGTCGCGGCGGTCCTGCGGCAAGGAAGGGGCGCGTTCCTGGTAAAGCTGGCGGGCGCGCAGCAGTTGTTCCCAGGCGCGGTTGTCCTCTTCGTGGCCGATCCAGATGTCGAAGTTGGCGTTGATCCAGGAGCCGGGGAAGATGCGGTCGAGGGGCTGCGGTTCCAGATGGCGGAGGGCTTCCGAGACGGTGACGGCCAGGATGTCGGAGTCGTCGCTGAGGCGGCGATAGAGTTCGCGGAGGAACGGCCGGCCGTTGCGCTCGTAATATTCCCAGGCGTTTTCGCCATCGAGGATGATGGGCGCGAGCGCGTCGCGGCCTGAGGCCAGGATGGGCCGGCAGTTTTCGCGGATGCGGTCGAGCAGGTCGCGGGCGGCCTCGCCGGGCGCCATCCGGGAATAGACGAAGCCGACCAGGTCGCTGAGGAAGTGGTCGCGGAAAATCATGAGCAGCTCGCGACCCTCGTGTCGCCACAGGTACGGGCGGTATGTTTCAGCGGGGCTGGCTGGGCGGTTGAGGGTTCGGCTGAGCACGCCGTTGTCGCTGGCGGCCCACCGGAACCCGGCTTGCGCGGCTAGGGAAAGGGCTTCGTCGGAGACGGCGCCTTCGGAGGGCCAGAGACCGGCGGGCGGGGCGCCGAGGAGGTCGGCAACGTAGCTGCGGGCGCGTTCGAGTTGCGCCCGTGCGTCTTCGGGGAAGCGGAAGCGAGGCGGCAGGGAGATGCCGGGATGCGCTTGCGCGGCGATGTCCGAGTCGCAGAGCAGCGGCAGGATGGGGTGGTAGAACGGGGTGGTGGAGACTTCGATCTGGCCGCGCGCGGCGAAATCGCGGTAGATGGGAAGTACTTTCTGGAGCAGTTCAAACTGCTTGCGGCCCACCAGGGCCTGGTCATCGAGCGTGAAGTGGCGGCCCTTGGCTACGAGGGAACGGATGTCGGGGTCATGCTCGAGGTATTCTTCATCGAACCAGGCGAGTTGGGAGAGGACTTGGAGATCGCGCAGGGAGGAGGCGCCGAAGAGGCGTGAGGCTCGTTCGGGCTCGCGGTCGGCGGCGCGCCAGGCTTCGTAGAGTTCGGCGTAACGCGGGAAGCGATAGATGAGGCGATGGGAGGCTTGGAAGAAGTAAGTGAGAATGAACTGCCGTTCGCCATCCGAGAGGTGCTCGGCAGGTTTGAGGGCGCAGTCCAGGAAGGGATCGGAAGCCTGGCCCGAAGCGTACTCAGCAATCTGGACGGCGAGGGAAGGGACGAGGTTGAAGGTCTGGCGAACGTTGGGGAACTCCTCGAGGATGCGCACCATCCCGTAGTAGTCCTTGAGAGCGTGAAGGCGGGTCCAAGGCATGCGGTACCGGCCCGAAACCAAGTCCTTGTAAAACGGCTGGTGCATGTGCCAGAGGAAGCAGAGGTAAATGCGAGGCATAGCGGTCAACGCGACAAGAAGCTGCGCATCGGGGCTGGGGGCGGGGTTCCGCGAAGGCCCAGCCAGAGGATGCGGTTGAGTTCGTCCTCGTCAATGCGGTCGGCCTCGGAAAAATCGAGGCGAGCGGACTGCGCGGCGAGCGGTGTGCCGGAAGGGTTGCGCTCGTCCAGGGGGACGCGGGGCTTTTCGGCCTGATAGGGACGGAGGTCGGGGGTGCCCTGAAAGATGGTGTGCATGGGACGCGCGGCGGCGTCGAAGTGCGTCATGGGGCGGAGGCCGAGGATGAGCTCGATGGTGCGCAGCATGGAAGTGGTGTTGTACATGGTGGAATCCACGATGCGGCGGCGGACGTAGGGTGAGATGACGAAGGCGGGGGAACGGTGCGAGTCCACGTGGTCGGGCCCGTTCTGGGCGTCGTCTTCGAGGACGAAGATGGCCATTTTAGGCCAGAAGCGCGAGCGTGAGAGGGCCTCGACGATCAGGCCGAGCGCGTAGTCGTTGTCGGCGACGGCGGAACGGGGCGCGATGCGTCCCGGACCCAGGCCGGCGGTGTGGTCGTTACCGAGGCGCATAACGACGAGGCGCGGCATTTCTGCCGCCCGTTCGAACTGAGCCAGGTCTTCGAGGAAGATGTGGGCGCGTTCGACGTCGGGGTAGTCCAGATCGAAGCCGCGGTAGCGGAGGTTGGTGACGCGTGCGAGGACGGGATCGCGGACCTGGAGGACGTGGAGGCCGTCGGGCGTGGGCTCGTCGCGATTGGTGACGAAGTGACCGTAATTGCGCAGCGGGATGCCGGCCTGCGCGGCGTTGGTCCAGAGGTAGCCCGCGGGCGGGGTGGCCGTGGGCTCCTGGCCCTGATAATCGTTGAGGCGGCGGCGGTGTGCGTAGGAGTTGGGCCAGAGCTTCTGAACGTAATCCGGGGCGATGGCGGCGGCGGACCACTGGTGACCGTCGGCGGAGACGTCGGCGTTGACGTAGAAGTTGTCGAGCAGGACAAACTCGCGGGCGAGTTTGTGGTGATTGGGCGTGACGTCTTCGCCGAACAGGCACAGCGAGGGATCGCCGTTGCCTTCTTTCATGTCGCCCAGGACCTGGTCGTAAGTGCGATTTTCCTTGACGATGTAGACGACGTACTCGATGGGGCAAGGATCGCCAGGGTGGTTGGGGATTGGGTTGTTTTCGGGGACGCCAGCGTCAATCAACTTGAGATCCTGGTAAGGGGAGTTGGCGAGAACGGTAGCGGTGTAGGCTCGTAGGCGCTCGTCATCGAAGGGGGGGACGAACTGGACCGTTCCGGTCTGGAGGCTGGCGACGAACTGGGTCCGGGCGGAGGCCTGTTCTTCGGGTGAGCGGCGCAGGGGCTGGGGGCCTTTGGGGTTGGGGTAGGAGCGAACACCTTTGCCATTGGCGACGACGAGGGTGCCATCGGAAAGGGTGAGGGCGGCGGTCGGGTACCAGCCAGTGGGGATGAAGCCGAGGACGCGGGACTGGGACTCGGAGATATCGGCGACCGCAATGGTGTTGCCGTCGGAGCAGACCACGAAGAGACGGGTGCGATCGGGGCTGAGGGCGAGAGCGCTGGGGGTCATGCCCGCGGGCTGGCGCGGCGTCATGGCCACGTTGATGATCTCCAGCAAGCGCAAATCCTTGGATTCCGAGACGCCCATCACGTAGACGTTGTTGGTGTTGGAGGCGGCGACGAAGAGCCGCAGCGGGAATTCCCGCCGTCCTTCCTCGTCCGGGGGCGGCCCCGGTCCCCAGATCATATCGGTCGTATGAGGGCCGAGCCGGAGGCGGGCGAGGATGGATCCGGTGCGTGCGTCGTGGTGAAGGAGCGTGCCGTCGGTCCAGCTTGTGACGAAGAAGGAGGCGCCGTCGGGGTGGAACAGGATTCGGTAGGGACGGCGACCGGTGGGGAAGCGTTCCACCACCATGCCGGATTGGGGATTGATGACGACGATGGAGTCGCGATAGAGGTCCGCGGCGTAGAGAAAGCGGCCGTCGGGCGAGAAGGCGACATCGCCGATGAAATCACGGACGGTGCGCTTGTCAGGTGGAACGACGGGGAAGGTGCGTGCAGGCTGGAGCTCTGCTCCGTCCCACGTAAATTCGAATATGGCGGCCTGTGAACCGCCGCCCACGTAGAGGCGGTGGCCTTTGGGAGAGAAAGCGAGGCCGAGCCAGGCGTCGGGGACGCGGGTGCGGGAAAGTTCGCGGTGCGCGGCTGGCTCGAGCAGGCTGAGGCTGGGCGGGTTGTAGCCCCCGTTGAGGACGACCAGGCGCTTGCCGCCGGGTGCCAGGGCGAGGGCCATGGGAAGCGTGTCTACGGGAAGCTGAGCGCCGGCGGGGCGGAGTCGCCAGCCCGAGTTGAGCAGGAAGCTGCCGTCAGGCATGGGACCGACGCGTTCGCGGAGGTCGGCGAGGTTGGGGGTGAGGGCGGGATGGAGGATGAGGAGGGCGGCGGCCAGCGGGAACAAAACGGTCACGTATTGTTTCATTCAAAGAACCTCTGGGCGATGGGGAAGCGGCGGCCGGAACCGAAGGCCTTGGTGGTGACTTTGAGGCCGGGAGCAGCCTGCTGGCGCTTATACTCGTTGCGATCCACTTTGTTGACGATCTGGCGGACGAAATCGAGCGGGAGCTGGAGGCGAGCGGCGATGTCGCGGGCCGGCAGGGAATCCTCCACGTAGGCGCGCAGGATCTGATCGAGGATTTCGTAAGGCGGCAGAGAATCGGTATCGCGCTGGTTGGGCCGGAGCTCGGCCGAGGGCGGCTTGCGGAAAACATTCTCAGGGATGGCGTCGTTGTGGCGGCGGTTGGCCACGCGGGCAAGTTCGTAAACCAACGTCTTCGGAACGTCGCTGATGACGGCCAGACCGCCCGACATGTCGCCGTAAAGGGTGCAATAGCCGACGGCGAGCTCGCTTTTGTTGCCGGTGGTGAGCACGATGGCGCCCCACTTGTTGGAGAGAGCCATGAGGATTACGGCGCGGATGCGGGCCTGGATGTTTTCTTCGGTGACATCCGGGGGCGTGCCAGCGAAAAGGGGCCGGAGGGATTCCAGGAAGGCTTCGAAGAGCGGCGTGATGGGCACGACTTGGAAGCGGATACCCAGCTTGGAGGCGAGGGTGCGCGCATCGGCGAGGCTGGCGGGCGAGGAGAAGGGACCGGGCATGGCCACGCCGGTAACGTTTTCAGGGCCGACGGCGCTGGCGGCGATGGTGGCGACCAGCGAGGAGTCAATGCCGCCGGAGAGGCCGACCAGGACAGTGCGGAAGCCACACTTGGCCAGATAGTCGCGCGTGCCGAGGACGAGGGCTTCGTAGACGGCTTCCAGTTCGTCGGGGAAGTTCTCGTGTTGCTCGCCGGAGGGAGCGAAGGGGTCTGCCAGAACGAGGTCTTCGGCGAACGAGCGACAGGACGCGACGAGCTCGCCGTGGCGGTCCAGCGAGAAGCTCGAGCCGTCGAAGATGAGTTCGTCGTTGCCGCCGACGAGGTTCACGTAGACGACGGGGAGGTTGTGGCGGCGGGCGGTGTGAGTGAAAATCTGGCGGCGGAGTTCGCGCTTACCCATGTGGTACGGCGAGGCGTTGATCGAGATTAGCAGCTCGGCGCCGACGCGGGCCAGTTCCTCGACCGGGTCGCGCTGGTAGAGCGGCCGCTCCCAGAACTGCTTGTCGTTCCAGGCGTCCTCGCAGATGGTGATGGCGACGCGGCGGCCGGCGATCTCGCAGAGCGATTGCGATTGGGCGGGGGCGAAATAGCGTGCTTCGTCGAAGACGTCGTAAGTGGGCAGGAGGGCTTTGTCCTGGCGGAAGACGATCTGGCCGTGGTGGATGAGCGCGGCGCTGTTGGTCACGCGCTTGCCGGCGCCGGAGGGGGCGCGGCCGACGTAGCCGCACAGGATGGCAGCTTGAAGGCCCGCGGTGTCGGCGGCGAGCCCTTGCAGGTGTTCTTCGGTGCGTTCGATGAAGACGGGCTTTTCAACCAAGTCGCGCGGGGGGTAGCCTGTGAGGGAGAGTTCGGGGAAGACGACGAGGTCAGCGCCGGCCGCTGCCGCACGGCGGGCGGCTTCTCGCATCAGAGCACGGTTGCCGGGCAGGTCACCAACGGTGGTGTTTATCTGGGCGAGCCCGATGCGCATGGGAACCTCTCATTGTAAGGTGCAGCGACGAGCGCGCGGCGCTATTGACCCGCCTCAGTCCTGCGGGCGCTGGCGCTGGTAGGGTTCCTTCAGGTAGCGGGCGGCTTCCTCCTGCGCGCCTTGCGTGTTGTCTTTGGTGCGGATGGCCTGGCGGTACTCGTTGAGGGCACGCTCGCGCTGACCGGTGATGTCGAAGATCTTGCCCAGGTTGATGTGCGACCAGACTTCCGTCCAAGGCGGGTCAAGGTCGCCGTTGAGGGCCTCGCGGAAGGCATTGGCCGCCGATTGCAGGTTGTTCTGGAGGAAGAAGATCTCGCCGATGCGATAATGAGCCAGCGAGCTGTAGCGGTTGACTTCGAGGGCGCGCTGGTATTCCTTGAGGGCCTCGTTGAATTCGCCGATCTCGGCGAATTGCTCGCCGCGACGGATAGCCACCGCCACGCGGACCTTGTCGCTGAAACGGATGACGCGGTTGTCGGGGTCGAGGATGAGTTTCTTGGGGCGGCCGAAGGTTTCAACCACGAATTCCGAGGAAGTGCCGACCACTTCGATGCGTTTGGTTTCGGGATTGCCCTCGGTTTCGATTTTCAAGTCAACCGGCATGCGGAAGGTGTCCAGGTCCTGGGATACCTTGCCGACCACACGGAACCCTTTCTGAGTGCGGTAGACGGTGTATTCGAGTTTGAATTCGGGCGCCCCGCTGGATTCGATCCATTGTAGGAAGAAGTAGTCCAGTTTCTGGCCCGAGGCAGCTTCGGCGGCCTTGCGGACGTCCTCGGTACTCACGGATGCCCAGGGATGAGCGGCGGGAAACTCCTTCAAGAAGCGGCGGAAGGGCTCGTCGCCGATGACGAAGCGGAGCATGTGATAGACGGCGCCGCCCTTGCTCGCCGAAACCGCCCAGAACTCCGGGGAGTAATCCTCGATGCGGCCGGCCTGGAGAAGTGGAATGTCGTTGATGGTCAGGGCATCCACGTAGAGATCGCGCGCTTCGGCCTCGAGCGCGGCGGTCCCGTTGAGATGTTCCAGGTAGAGCAGCTCGGCGTGGCGTGCTGCGCCATTGGTGATCCAGATATGGCTGCGGGTGACGGGCGAGAAGAGGATTCCCCACCACTGGCGGGCGACCTGGTTGGCCACCAAGCGCACGTTCACCTGCTTGCCGATGACGTTGGAGGCGATGAAAACCAGGCCGGGCGCGGCGTAACCGTTGGGAGCGCCGGATTCGGTTTCGACGATGGTGAGGTTGGCCTGCGGCGGCAAGCCGAACAGGCTGGTGAAGAAGGCCATGGCGCGGCTGAATTCCTGCCCCCAGGCGCCAGCCATTTCGCGATTGGCGTCACGGAAATAAAGCGTGGTGGTGACGCCTTCGGCATTAATGCTGGCGGGCTCGCCGCGTACCACGGCGATGCTGCCCGGGAAAGAGGGCTGGGTGAACTCGAACAGGAAGCGGGATTTGCCAGACGGCGCCTCAAGCGTCTTTTCGAGGCCTGGGGCGAGCACCCGGAAGCCTTGCGGAACGGTGATTCTGAGTTCGGCGGTGAAGCGGTCCGTTGTGTAGCCGCTGATGGGAAACCAACGGGCGGGATACAGCAGATAGGCGAAGTCCGGGTGGATAGCGGCGAACTTGATGCCGGAGACGGGGGATTCTTCCTGGCCAGTCAGGCGGCCATCGTAATAGAAAACGAGGGTGGCGGGAGCGCCCTTGGTCAGGCGCTCCGGGAAGGCGAGGCGCTGGGTGAAATCCTGGTGGGAGCGGGTGGCGGAGACGGGGCGACCGCTGCCATCTTCGACCTTGGAGACGTTCAGCGCATTGTTGAGTTCGAAGACGGCCGATGCGATGTCGTCTTCGGGGACGAAGCGGACTTCGACGCGGGCCGTGAGCGAGCTTTCCTGGGGATTGATTTCGGCCTCGATCCGGTAATGCTGGACGTCAATGCGCGGCCTGCGCTCCTGAGCGGCGGCGACCGCCGGGATCAGCAGCAGGGCTGCCGCGAACCAGCGAAGTGGACTCATGCGCAGTTCCTCGAAGTCGAGCATGCGTGCTGAAGGAAGGGTTCGACGAGGGCGGCAGCGCGGAGCATGGGGTCCGTGTCCGGGCAAAATTGCGCGGCTACCTCAGCCAGCTCGCGTCGCATGGCGCTGCGTGCTTCGGGCTGGCGCAGGAGCCGGAGGGCCTCGGCCGCCAGCCGCTCGCCTCTTACTTCATTTTGAATCAATTCGGGGACAACCGCCCGGCCCGCCACCAGGTTGACCATCGAGTAAAAGGGTACGCGCACCAGAGGCCGTCCCAGCAGCCAGGTGAGGCGGCTGACCTTGTAAAAGACCACCATGGGAACGCCCAGCAGCGCGGCCTCGATGGTAGCTGTGCCGCTGGCGACCAAGGCGAGGTCGGCGCTGGCGAGCACGTCCCAAGTGAATCCTTCAATAAGTTGGATGGACGCGGAGCGGATCGGTTCCCGGAATTTGTCGAGGTCGCTGGCGAGAAAGCGGGGATGAGGCGTGGCCCAGACGAAGGATGCCTGGATTTCGCGGCGGATGAGCTGGACGGCTTCGATGAGAACCGGCAGGTGGCGGCCGGCCTCGCCCCGGCGACTGCCCGGGAGCAGGGCGACGAGGGGACGGTCCGAGGGGATACGGAAACGAGCGAAGAACTCATCGCGAGACATGGTAGGCCGGGCGAGGGTAGCCAAAGGATGGCCGATGTAATGCGCCTGAAGACCGTGACGACGAAAGAATTCTTCCTCGAAGGGGAAGATGCACAGCAGCAGATCGATGCAGTTGCGCATGTGGGGGAGGCGGCCTTTGCGCCAGGCCCAGACTTGAGGGGCAACGAGGTAGACCACCGGGATGCCCCAGCGTTTGAGGTGGAGGGCGAGCCGGAGATGGAAGTCGGGACTGTCGGTGAGGATGGCCAGATCGGGCTTTTCCCTGCGGGCGGCGCGAAGCAGGCGGCGGAACTGGCCGTAGATCCGGGGGATGTGGACGAGGACTTCGGCCAGGCCAACGACGGCGAGCGAACTGGCGTCCACGACGGCTCGAACCCCGGCCTGCTGCATGCGCGGTCCGGCGCAGCCGAAAAAGCTGGCCGTGGGGAAGCGCTCGCGCAGGCGGCAAATCAGGGCGGCGGCGTAAAGATCGCCCGAGGCTTCGCCGGCGGAGACGAGGATATTCGGCCGCACGGCATGCAGTCTAACAGAGCGTGGGCCGGGCGGGTGGTCTGGTAGAATGAAGGCAAGCCGGAAGATGTCCACCGAGACGGAAGTGGGCAAGCTTCGTGTGCAGGAGTTCGCGGACCGGTTCCGGCACGAAGTGATCCCGCTAACGAACAACGTATCGTATTTCAGCGCTTTCCCTCTGGCCGAGGACGACCTCAAGGACTATTTGCAGGATCCGGTGGCGGCGTTGCCGCCAGCCATCCAGACCATCCTGCCGCGGCTGTCCGTGTTTCTGGTGCCCTACTTGGAGAAGCCGAACGGCAAGGGCGAGCAGCTGGTGACGTTCGAGAGGCCGCCGGAGAAGGCGGAGGCCGCCGTGGCGCAGTTCGAGTCGCAGCACGGACCGGTGGTGGTGCTTGCGATCAAGGATCGCGACGTGGCGGACTCACACTATTACTTCTTCCGCGCGGTTGCCACGCTGGCGGCGGACCACCTGCCTGCGGAGGTGGAGGAAGCCTATACGCGCCTGCTGCGCGACGAGCTGAGCAACCGGATTCACGGGGAGGTGGACGAGCCGGGCTGGCAGCTCAAGCAGTCGCTTTTGCGGCGGCAATCGAACATGCGGCGCGAGACGAAGCTCTTCCGCACTTACGCGCGACAGTCGTTCATAG
>JBMFPL010000054.1:0-12983 GCA_049969115.1 Bryobacteraceae bacterium
TCGAGGGTCGCTCGTGGCGGGGCTTTCACCACCACGCGACACTCTGCATTGCGGCATATGGGTTCCTGGTGGCCGAGAGGAGCCGAATTTCCCCCTCGGCGCGTGCTGGAGAGCTCGATCTCACCCTGCCGCCACAGCCGGAGGAATACCGGCCCCGGGCGGTGCAGGCGCGCGGGCGTCGAATGGAGCCGGATTCGATCGCGACCCTGCGCGAGCGGATCGCTAGAGCGCTTGCGAGGCAGCTTCCCTGCTGCCCATTTTGTGGGACGAGACGTTTATGACCCAGTAGTATTAGTTGCGAGTCTTGCAACCGCCGCCCGCACAATTGCGTCCCTTTAGGTGGAAGCCCAAGCCGCAGGGCGAATGAGGCAGGTTGGGGAGGTTCCCAAGATGCGCACGATGGCAGTACCCCTCGCCCGTCCAGAGCGCCGGGCCGGAGTCGCCGGCCTGTTTACGCGCCTGGGCCAGGGTTGGTGCAGGTTGATGCATTCCGAGATTACGTGGCCGGTCAACGGCTATTACTCCTGCAAGAAGTGCCATCGGCGTTTTCCGGTGCCTTGGGAATCTCCGCAGGGGTGCGTGGCGCCCGTCAGGGCTGTGGCCAGGCCGATCCAGGAGCCGGCCCCTGTCCTCGTCGAGGCTGCGGCGTAAGTTCGGGGCTGAGGTTGGTTGCCAGACCGGGCAAGCGGAGGAGGTGGGCATATGCGTCGCGGGTCCTTCGCTTGGGAGTTCGATGCTGAGCGGCTGTGGCTGATCGTATATCCTGGGCTGACCTCTACGCTTCTCGCCGCACTGGCTTCCCTGATCTGGCAGTTGTTCGGGCAGCGACTGGCGGCGCGGATCGGTTGGCAGGCCCTGGAGGCAGGGCTGGCGACTGCCTTGCTGGTGGTAGCCTACCGGTTCGCCAGCGGGACTCGGCGGCCGGCCGGTGCCGGCGCGCCCCTCCTCTTCCCCACCGGCTGTCAAAGTCGGCGTCTTCACGCGTGCCCCACCCCTGAGCAGCCGGGGCGTTGCGCCTGAGGTGAATGGCGGCCCAGACTTTGGGACCGCCCACGGCGCCGCGGCCTTTGCATGGACACTCACCGCTGCACTAGCTTGTTCCTCCACCCGCTGTGATCCCGCAGAACCCGCCCGTCGGCTCGGCGCCGGCGGGCGATTCGTTTTTCGCAGGCCGGTGGCGGCTGACCCGCGCGGGGAGGCTGCGACCCGTTCGCTAGAAACAGCCGACCGGCTTCTTGTTTTTCTGCCGGAGCGTGCGAGCGACTCCGGGCACTGCCGCCGGGCCGGCCCTTCGTGATGGTCGGGACGCCGTGGCGACTCTACCGGGCAACGCAGGCTGCGCAAATGAAAAATCCATTGACAATTTGCGGGATTGGTTTTAAACTCAAGCCAACCGGCGCTTGCGAGTTAGTGCGCGGGCCGGAAATCAGAGTTCAATGGGAGGATCGCAAATGGCTTGCAAGACCCCGAAGAAAGCGGCCAAGAAGACCACCAAGAAGAAGTGAGTTCTTTCCGGCCCTGCGCGTCGCGTTGCCGGTGCGCAGGGCCGCGTCCCCCTCAGAGCGGAAGCTTCAGCCGGTCGCCAGTCCTGCGCTGCCACTCCGCGATCCTTCGCCTCAGGTCCCCGGTTGCAGAGGCGGTGTAGGTGTTGTGCAACTCGAGCGGATCACGGCTGCGATCAAACAGCATGCAAGCGTCCGTGTCGTGCAGCACGAGCTTCCAGCCCTCCGGCGTAACCACGGCACGCCCGTTCGGACCGCCCTCGGCCGGATCGCTGGTCCATTCGATGAACACGTCCTCGGGTTGGCGGTCCCCCGTGAGGTATCCGAGCAGGCTGCGCCCGTCCAGGCCAGGATTCTTGAGGCCCATCAGCTCGAGCAGCGTTGGCACGAGGTCAATGTGGCTGACCGGATTGGCAACCCGGTGGGGGCGCAGCAGGCGGAAGGGCGCGCGGATCAGCAACGGCACCCGCACCGCTTCTTCGTACATGACACTTTTGGCCATGAGTGAATGCGCGCCCATCATCTCACCGTGGTCGGAGGTGTGCACCACGATGGTGTTCTCGGCCTGGCCCGAGACCTCGAGCGCCCACAGGATCCGAGCAAAGGCCTGGTCTACCAGCGAACACAGGCCCGCGTAGTTGCGGTGCATCCGCTGCCAGCCTTCCGGGGTACGGAGATCGAATCCTTCGCTGCTGTTGCTGGCGAACTGCTGGCGCCGCCTGCGGTACCATTCGGGTTCGGGGCCGTCGGGAATACCCGGGTAATTCGGGGGCAAGGGTGCTTCCTGTTCGGTGTGCAAGTCGTTCAGAGCGCTCGAGAAGGGCGTATGGGGTTCGAGGGTGTTCACATAGAGAATCCACGGTTCGCGCCGGTGTTCGAGGATGAATTTCACCGCCTCCTGCGCCAGGAAGGAGGGCTTGGAGTGTTCCACGGGCAGTTTGGTGGCGAACCGGCGGCTGAACTGGTTGGCGCCATCCGGCTTGTATCCCAGCTTCAGCAGGAAATGATGGTAGGAGCTGCGCGCATTCCGGTCGCGGCCGGGCAAGAAATACTGGTTGTAGATATCTTCGATGCTTACCCACTGCTCGAAGCCGTGCTGGGCGAACAGCTCGTCGCCCAGGTGCCACTTGCCCATGTACGCGGTGCGGTAGGCCGAGTCGGCCAGCAGCTCAGGCAGTGTCCTGGTCTCGGCGCGCAGGGGGATATTGTTGCGCACGCACCCGTTGCGGTGGGGCCAGGTGCCAGTCATGACCGAGGAGCGGCTGGGGGTGCAAACCGGCTGTGTCACATAGCAGCGTTCGAAGACCACGCTTTCCTCCGCCAGCCGGTTCAGTGCGGGCACGCGATAGCGGTAGTTGCCGTAGGCTGCCATGGTATCGGCCCGCTGCTGATCGGTCCACAGCACCAAGAGGTTGGGTTTGTCGCCGGGCTTGCGGCTGCTGCGGATCACGCCGGGGGCGAGAGCGCCCGCTGCCAGGGTCTTCAGAGCGTCTCGGCGGGTCATAAGCCAACGCACCAGTCTACGGCAATTGGCGGCGCCGCGTCCGGCTCTTCAGCCCAGCTCGCGCCTCAATGCCTCCGCGATGCGCGTGGCGTGTGCCTCCACCAGTTCGGCCTCCGCTCCCTCGACCATCACGCGAACCAGTGGTTCGGTTCCCGAGTATCGGATGAACACCCGCCCTTCCCGTCCCAGGGCGACCTCGGCCTCGCGAATGGCCTGCATGACGGCCGACATGGCTTCCAGCGCCCGGCGCTCGCGCACCCGGACGTTGATCAACCGCTGCGGGTAAAGCTTCAGCCCTTCCGCCAGCTCGTGAAGTTTGCGGCCGCGCTCTTGGAGGATTTCCAGCACTCGCAGAGCCGTCAGCAGGCCATCGCCGGTGGTGGCGTACTCGAGGAAGATCACGTGTCCCGATTGCTCCCCACCCAGGACGGCGCCGCACCGCAGCATTTCCTCGAGAACGTATTTGTCGCCGACCGCAGTGCGGACCATGCGAATGCCCTGCGCTTCCAGCGCTCGTTCCAGCCCGAGGTTGGACATTACCGTGGCTACCACCGTGGGACCGCTGGCGCCCTTCAGCCTCCCGCGCTCGTTGAGCCACGTGGCCGCCATCCACAACACTACATCCCCATCCACCGCGCGGCCGTTGGCGGCTACGAAGATGGCGCGGTCGGCATCCCCGTCGAAAGCCACGCCCAGGTCGGCACCCTCAGCCATCACCTGGCGACGCAGTCCCTCGACATGCAGAGCGCCGCAATCTTCGTTGATATTGCGGCCGTTCGGGGAGCAGCCGATCGCTACGACTTCTGCGCCCAGCCGTCGGAACAACTGCGGGGCCAGCGCGTGGGCGGCTCCGTGAGCGCAGTCCACGACCAGCCGCCACCCCGCCAGCGAGCCGCTGAACGTGCTCGCCAGGTAATCGGCATAGGCCTGCGCCAGACCGATCTCGATCTCGAGAGCGGCGGGTGCTGGTTCCAGGCCTTCCTCCACTAGCGCCAGCATGCGCTGCTCGATCCGCGCTTCCTGCTCGTCGGGCAGCTTGTAGCCCGTAGGGCCGAAGACCTTGATGCCGTTGTCCCGATAAGGATTGTGGGATGCCGAGATCATCACGCCGGCCGCGAATGGCCGTGCCCGCGCCAGATACGCGACGGCGGGCGTCGTGACGATTCCGGCGAATCGCGTCCTGATCCCGGCGCGCGCCAGTCCTCCTGCCACGGAAGCGGCTAGCCACGGGCCGGACTCGCGCGTATCCATGCCGAGCACGACCTCTCTTCCTGCCCGTCCGTTCGCGATCGCTTCGCCCAGCGCCACGCCCAGCGCGTAGGCTGTCGCACGGTCCATGGGGAACTGGCCTGCCACTCCCCGGATGCCGTCCGTGCCGAACAGATGCCGTTGGGGAGCGCGACGGGCGTCAGCGCAATCTTCAGCCACGGGGAGCACCCTCGGCGGGCGGCGCCTCCTCCGTTCTGGCCAGTCTCAAACGAACCGTCACCGGCCCGTTGAACTCCAACCGCAACTCCGGATCGCGAACGAAGGAGTGAACGCGGAAGACTTGCTCGGCGGTTGTGGCCGCGCATTCCACCGGGTCCGTTTCGACGAACTCGACCAGTTCGGCTCTGCTTTCCGGCCCCACTACAGTGAGCTCGGCCGGCTGCACGGCTTGGGATTCGATTCGGAAGCCCGGGGGCACCCGCGTTATCCGTGGCCGCACGGGAACGGCGCGGCGCACTCGTTTCTCGAGCCGGAGCCGAACCTGTGCGGGAATTGCCCGCACCAGCGTCAGGCCGGGCGGGAGCTTCACTTGCTCGGCAGTGATGTTGAACGTTCGCTCGCAGGGAGCCTGGATCCCGCTCAAGTCAACCACGACCGCCGGGGCCGAGCCCTCGAACTGGTGAATGCGACTGGAGGGGCCGCGGACTTCCAGCCGGATTCGTTCGGCGGATTCCGGCACCAGCTCCATTTCCGGTGGCACATTGGCGTACTCGATGGGCGCGGTAACCCATGTCACTAGGTCGGGGCTGCTGACGAAGGTCAGCCAGAGCAACCCGGCGAGCGCCAGCGAGAACAGCTTCCAACCCAGGTTCTCCAACAGCCAGCGCTTCATGACGGCTCGGACCTGCGTCCCCCTACGATTTCACTGCCGGCGGCCGGGGCGGCAGGGACCGCGGCTGGAGCCGCCTCGGTGCGCCTGAGTTTGTAACCGAAATGACGGATGATTCGCTCGCCCACTTGTTCAGGCGTCAGGTCCAGTTCGATGTGGCCGGATACCGCCACGGAAATCCGCCCTGTTTCCTCGGAAACCACGATGGCCAGCGCATCACTTTCCTCAGTTATTCCGATGGCTGCCCGGTGACGGCTTCCCAGCTCCCCGGAAAGGGCGGGGTTCGTGCTCAGCGGCAGGAAACAAGCCGCAGCCGCGATCCGATCGCCCTGGACGATCACGGCCCCGTCGTGCAAAGGCCCGCCGGGCTGGAAAATGCTGAGCAGCAGATCCCGGCTCAGTACCGCATCCAGAAGCTGCCCGCTTTCAATGAACGTGCGCAGGCCCATGTCCCGTTCCAGCACAACGAGCGCTCCGAACCGACGCTGGCTGAGCCGCGCCAGCGCCCACAAGATTTCGTCCGTCGACTCACGCCTTACCAGGGGAGCGCTCAGCCCCAACCAGTGCCTGCGACCGATGCGGGCGAGCGTGCGCCGGATTTCCGACTGAAACAGCACCAGCAACGCGATGGCGGTGTAAGGTACGACAGTCGCCAGGATGCTCCGCACCAGTTCCAGGCCGAGCCAGATGGAGCTGGCGTACACCAGCAGCAGCACCACGATTCCCGCCAGCACCTGCGCAGCCCGCGTGCCGCGCACCACCAAAATGAGCTGGTAAATCAGGAAGGCGACGACCAGGATGTCAACCACGGCGCTGAAGGTCAACTTGGGCAGCGACGAGTTCAGCGGCGCCAACGGTGCGGGCATAAACCGGTTCCTCTATTATCGCAGGCTTTCGTTATCCACGGCGCGCCTTCCGGGAATGGCGTTCGAGTTCCCGGCCTAACCGCCCCCGGGGTTACCCGGCTGTAACTCAGGAATTTCGATCTCCACCCGCGTGCCCTGGCCCGGCTTGCTGTCTATCCACATGCGGTAGTCGGACCCGAAGAGCACTTTCAACCGCTCGTTCACGTTACTCACCCCGATCCCTTCCTCGAGCAATGTCGCCAGGCGGTGTTCGGGAATCCCTACCCCGTCATCCTCCACCAGCAGGTATAACCGCCCGTTGCGCAGCCCGGCGCGCACCTTGATGGTTCCCCCTTCGATCTTGCTGGAAAGGCCGTGGCGCACGCAGTTTTCGACCAGCGGCTGCAAGATCATGCTGGGAACCAGCCGGTCCAGAACCTCGGGATCCACCTGCTTGTCGAAGCGAAGCTTGTCTCCGAACCGGATCATCTCAATGGAAAGGTAATCGTCAATGAACTCGAGTTCCTCGGCCAACGCGTTGAAATTGTCGTGCTTGCGGAGAAGCCGGCGCAGAATGTTGGACAGTTTGTAGAGCACGGCGCGCGCCTGGTCGGGATCGGTGCGGATGAGCGAGGAGACGGTGTTGAGCGTGTTGAACAGAAAGTGCGGGTTGATCTGCCGGCTGAGGGCGTCCAGCCGCGCCTGGATGAGCAGCCGTTGCTGTTCCTCGAGTTTGCGTTCAGTGCGCGCGTTGTTCCAGATTTTCAAGGGCAGGGTGACCGCGAAGACCGTGGTCACGTAGACGGCTGCTTCCGCCAGCGGGTGGGGGTGGGACCAGGTTGGCCGGATGGCGAAGATCCAGGCGGGAAAAATCCGGCCCAGGGTGAGCCGCAGAAACTCGAGCGCCAGGATGGCCAGCAGGAAGAACATCTGGAAAGCCGCCCTGGCGTGTTGGTGATTGCGACGCAGATAGCGGTGAATGCGCAGATCGGGGAAAGGTGAGAAACGCCAGATCAGTTCGGGATCGGGCGCGCAGTTACGCAGCAGGCCGCCCAGGGCTCCCGCGCCCGCCAGCAAGGGCAGCGTCAGGTATTCGTGCCTGAGCATGGCGGGTATCGAAATGAGGGAGCCCGAGATCAGACCAGTCACGTAGCCTCCGAGCAACCCAGCCAGCAAGCTGGCCTCCAGACCGAGGTCCACCGCCTGGTAGACGCCGCGCGTGAGGATGCGGACCGCCGCGCCCGTCCCGAAAATGCTAGCGAAACTCAGGGCCAGCAGCAGGCGCTGGTTCAGCGTCCGCTGCTCGCTCATGAGCATGCGCTGGAACGCGCCCGAGCGCGCCAGAAAGCTGGCTAGTACGGTCACCACTCCCAGCTTGAGCAGGAGGACGATCAGGTATTGCTCGAGAGCCATCGGAAGTGCCCGCAGCGCAGGCTGCGACTGCCCGTCGCCGTCCATTATAATGAAGGCGATAGAGTACCGACACTCATGTCCCCGGACGCCTCGAGGCAGGGTTTTCGCAAAGTCGCCGAGGCCGATCTGCCCACGCGTTTCGGGCGCTTCCGCATCTTCGGCTTCGAACTCCGCGAGGGGGACAGCGTCGAGGAAGCTGTGGTCCTCAAGATGGGCGATCTTTCCGGCGACCCGCCGCCGCTGGTTCGTATCCATTCCCAGTGCCTGACCGGCGACGTCTTCCACAGCCTGCGCTGCGACTGCCGCGCCCAACTGGAAATGTCGCTGGATCGGATCGCCGAAGAGGGTCGCGGCCTGCTTATTTACGAGCACCAGGAAGGTCGAGGTATCGGGCTGCTCAACAAACTCCGTGCTTACGAGTTGCAGGACCGCGGCGCAGATACTGTGGAAGCGAATGTGCGTCTAGGCTTCCAGCCGGATCATCGCAATTACTTCCTGGCGGCGCGCATTCTGACTTACTTTCAGATATCTCGAGTGCGCTTGCTTTCCAATAATCCGGACAAGATCCGTGCTCTGGAAGCAGCCGGCATCGAAGTCGTCGAGCGGGTGCCCTGCCAGGCCCGGCCGCTGGATTCCATGGTGGGCTACCTGCGCGCCAAGAGGGAAAAGCTCGGCCACCTCATCGAAGGACTTTGAGGCGTCGTTCCTGCTGGTTCCCCGCGCGCCTTGTCTTCCGCAAGCCGAAGACAACCGGTCGGGGGAGCGGGATTCAGCTCTACACGGGGCCGCAGGCGAGTCGCAGCAGGTCGCGAGGATCGTCGATCCAGTAATCGGGAGAAAAGCGCGCCAGCTCCGTGGGATCCCCGTAGCCGTAACGCACCGCGCAAATGCTGACGCCTGCGCGGCGCCCGGCCTCCATATCGGCCGGGGAGTCTCCTATCAGCATGCATTGCTCGGGCCGGGCCCCGAGCGCCTGGAGTGCAGCATAGATGACGTCGGGCGCGGGCTTGGCAGGAAAACCGTCGGTGCCCTGCGGGTGATCGAAGTAACTTAACAGGCCGAATTGCCCGAGCACGGCGCGGACGGTTGCGGTGCTCTTGGTGGTCGCAGTAGCCTTGCGCCCGGGCAATTTGGCCAGCATTTCCTCGACCCCGGGATACACGCGCGTGAGCTTGTGGCCACGGTCCGGGTAAATCTGGCGGTACTTCTGAAGCAGTTCCTCATACTGCTCCTCGCTGTATTGGGGAAGAACCCGGCGAAAAAGCTCGTTGAGGTGAAAGCCGATGAACCGGCGGGCCATGGCTTCATCAAAGCCGTTGACAGGATGGCCGTCGAGCACCTCGCGCAAGGCGGCGTAGATGTCCGCCGCCGAGTCCAGCAAGGTGCCATCCACGTCGAACAGGTAGACGGAGAATGCGTTCATGGTCTTGGAGGCCCTCGAACGATCGCGGCCGGGCGGTCAGGCGGGCTGGGCGTGCTCGCCTTCGCGCAACGAGGGTACCCGACGGCCCTCGGGCTTGAGCACTTGCTGCGTCACGCCCCGGTCAGGCGGCCCGCCGGCGCGCACCGCGGGCAGTTCGCGCCCCTCGATCAGCGCCTTGATTTCCTCGCCCTCGAGCACCTCGCGCTCAAGCAACGCCTCGGCCACTCGCACCAGCGCATCGGCATGCTCGTCTATGATCTGGTAAGCCCGGTCGTAGGCCTTCTTGACCAGCTTGCGAACTTCCTCGTCAATCTTGATCGCTGTGGCCTCGCTGTAGTCGCGGTGCTGGGCGATTTCGCGGCCCAGGAAGATCTGCTCTTCTTTTTTGCCGAAGCTCAGCGGCCCAAGATCGCTCATGCCCCACTCGCAGACCATTTTGCGGGCCAGCTCAGTGGCACGCTCGATGTCGTTGCCCGCGCCCGTGGTCACCTGGTGCAAGAACTTCTCCTCGGCGATGCGGCCGGCCATCAAGATCGCCAGTTGCGCCTCCAGGTAGGACTGCGTGTAAGAGTGCTTGTCGTCAATGGGCAGTTGCATGGTGACGCCTAGCGCCATGCCGCGCGGGATGATGGTCACCTTGTGCACCGGGTCGGCGTCAGGCAGCAAGGCCGCCACCAGGGTATGACCGGCCTCGTGATAGGCGGTGCTGCGCTTTTCCTGCTCGCTGATGATCAGCGACTTGCGCTCCACGCCCATGAGGACCTTGTCCTTGGCCAGCTCGAAGTCGTACATGGTGACGACCTTGCGGTTCTGCCGGGCCGCGATCAGCGCCGCTTCGTTGACCAGGTTGGCCAGGTCGGCGCCGGCAAAGCCCGGGGTGCCCCGGGCGAGCACGGACAGGTCCACATCGTCGGCCAGCGGGATCTTGCGCGTGTGCACACGAAGGATGGCCTCCCGGCCTTTCACGTCCGGGCGACCCACCACCACCCGCCGATCGAACCGGCCGGGCCGCAGCAAAGCCGGATCCAGTACGTCCGGGCGGTTGGTGGCGGCCATCAGGATCACGCCTTCGTTAGATTCAAAGCCGTCCATTTCGACGAGGAGCTGGTTGAGGGTCTGCTCGCGCTCGTCATGGCCGCCGCCCAGACCGGCGCCACGATGCCGCCCCACGGCGTCAATCTCGTCGATGAAGATGATGCAGGGCGCATTCTTCTTGCCCTGCTCGAAGAGGTCCCGCACCCGGCTGGCGCCCACGCCCACGAACATCTCGACGAAGTCCGAGCCGGAAATCGAGAAGAACGGCACGTTGGCTTCGCCCGCGATCGCGCGCGCCAGCAGGGTCTTGCCCGTGCCAGGCGGCCCGATCAACAACACCCCTTTCGGGATGCGGCCGCCCAGCTTCTGGAATTTCTGCGGCTCGCGCAGGAATTCGATGATTTCCTGAAGCTCCTCTTTGGCCTCATCCACGCCCGCCACGTCTTTGAAGGTCACTTTCTTTTGCTGCGAAGAGTGCAGCCGGGCGCGGCTCTTGCCGAAGCTGAGCGCCTTGTTGCCCCCGCTTTGCATCTGGCGCACCATGAAAATCCAGAAAGCCAGCAACAGCACGAAGGGAATGACGTTGACGATCAACGCCACCCAGTTACCCGAATTGGACTCCCGGATTTCTACGTTGACGTTCTTGCTGCGCAGCAAATTGTAAATGTCGGGGTAGTTGCTGGGAATGAGGGTGCGCAGACCGATGTTGTGATCCTTGAACTTGCCGCGGACCTCGATGCCAGTGATGGTGACTTCCTTGACGCGGTCTTCCTCGACCGCGCGCACGAATTCGGTAAAGGTCAGTTGCTGCTCGGGCCGGATCGTGCCCTGCCGGACCACGGTCCACAGCAATACCACCACACAGATGAGTACGACCCAGAAGATGGCGGTTCGGATGTTCGAATTCATGGTCTCTCCCGCCGGCCCATTGCCGGCTATCAAGAGCCCTCCGTCTTGTTAGACGCTCGCAGGGCCCCCTCGGGCTCCAGGGCATTCATCGCACGCAACCGCTTCTACCAGCAGCACCCCGGGGCATCCCTCGGGGGCGGCATATTCGGCCGCTGCCCCGAACGGCGTCCACACGATTTGCTCCCCACTAGTCATGATCGGCCATTTCTTGCGTTCCCACAAGGGGATTCTGGCTTCCTGGAACAACTCTTTGACCTTAAGATTCTTTGCCCGCCCGGCGGGCCGGTACCGGTCCCCTGGCATCCAGTTCCTCAGCTCCAAAGGCCCGGGCAAGCGCGCTGGATCCAGGCGATCGGCCCGCGGGCCGGCAGGCTGGTTTTGGCCGGCGCTGCCCACGCTCAACCGGATGGTCCAATCCCCGCCGGCTACCCGGTAAACTCCGGGCGCCTCCACCCGGAGCCGGTATTCTTCGCAGGGGGCCTCCCGGTCCGGCTGGGCGAAACGCAGCCAGTCGAACGACCGGCGGACTTCCAGGCCCGGTCCTGCCACGCAGCCCGAGCCGGCGGCCGACTGGGCGAGCCTGAGAATGGCCTCCACGTGATGGAATTCCCAGCCCCACAGCGCCCCGGCGGCCTCCGCCACGGCGCGGCGCACCAGCCGCCGGGCCGCGGCCTTCGGCAGCGAGCACAGTGCAGTCGCCCGTAGCTCGACGCCCCCAGCCCTCTTCCGAAAAAGTTCGCCGGCCAGCCTGGTGGTCTCGCTTTCCCAGTACTCTTCGTCCTCTTGGGCCAGCAGCGCCGTCTGTGCCAGCACCTTTTCGATGGCTGGGTTCCACTGGCGCCGGAGCAGTGGGATCAGCTCGTGCCGGAGCCGGTTGCGGGCCAGTCGCAAGTCCAGGTTGGTGTGATCCAGCCGCCAGGCGATCCCCTCTGCGGAGAGGAACCGCTCGATTTCCTCCCGGCTGACTTCGATCAACGGGCGCACGAATCCCTCGGCGGTGACGGGCCGGATCGCGGCCAGCCCCGTGGTCCCGGCACCCCGAAGCAAGCGGAACAACACCGTCTCTGCCTGGTCTGAGCGGGTGTGCCCCAGCGCCACCCGGTCCAGCTCGCCACTGATCAGAAGCCCCAGGAAGAATTCGCGCCGAGCCCGCCTGGCAGCCTCCTCCAGGTTTTCGCGCTCGCGTTGGGCGATGGCGGCTACGTCCGCCCAGCCCGCGCGGAAGGGCAATTTATGCCGTCTCGCCAGTTCTTCCACGAACTCCGCATCCAGGCGCGACTCTTCGCCGCGCAGGCGGTGGTCGAAATGCAGCACGGTGAGCGCGAGATTCCAGCGCGGGGCAAGCCTGCGGAGAACCTCGAGGAGGCAGAGCGAATCAGCGCCGCCGGACACCGCTACACCCACGCGATCCCCGGGGCGAAACATGCCGTAACGCACGATAGTTAGGCCACCCGCTCGAGCACGCGCGCTGATTCCATTGTAGGTCTTGGCCTTGCGTGGGTTGCGGCCCGGCAGATGGCAGATGACAACGGGCGTCCGGCTCGTTTAAAATCAAAAGGTGGCCGGATGCCGGTCATTGCGCGCTGGGCGCGTAGCTCAGTTGGTTAGAGCGCCTGCTTCACACGCAGGAGGCCTCAGGTTCGAGTCCTGACGCGCCCACCATTGCGTTGCCGATCGGCTGAAGACACAGCCCGTTCCCCCGAGGTTGACCGACCGGCACAGGCGTCCTCGTCAAGCATTCGCCTTGGTATACGCTCCCCGTTTCCGCACGCGAAGATGGCCGCAAAGGCGACGGTGCTCTGCATGGGTTCGCCTCCGCAACTGGCCTGGTAGACTGGAGCAGGTCCCCATGACAACGGGGATGCGGCAAAACGCCCGCCGGGCGCCAGGGGCGAGCCGGACAGGTGGCCGAGACGGTCCCTATCTCGAACCGCGTGGCCCGCGTACGCGAGGAAGACGGGCAGAGATCCGCGAGCTGTCGCGGCGCGGGCGCTTGGCCCGTGCACGCGAGGGAGACGGCTAGCGTTCGGCGCCGTTGCAACGCGTGGCCGCGGCACGCCGAGCCGAGCGGTTGGCCACTGCGGATGCCGGCTTCATCCTGGTCATCGGCTATACTGAACGCTAACCAGGCTTGCTACGGACTCGGCGGCACTCATCTGGAGCGGATCAACAGAGATGGACTCCAGCGTTATTCCGCGAAGCGACGGTGAGTCGGGGCAGCGACCTGAGCAATTTTCGAAGGAGCAGATCGTGA
>JBMFPL010000055.1:0-12959 GCA_049969115.1 Bryobacteraceae bacterium
CCGCTCGGGCTCGGTGCACATGTCAGCGCTGAGCGGCGTGGACATGGCGCTCTGGGACATCAAGGGCAAGGTCGCGGGCTTGCCGGTTTACGAGCTGCTCGGCGGGCGCGCGCGCACGCGGCTGCTGACTTACACGAGCGTCAGCGGGGCGGACTTCCGTGAGGTGGAGGAAGGAGCGCGGCGGGCGATGGAACGCGGATACAAGGTGCTCAAAGTGCAGGTGCGCGCGCCGGGCATGGAGTCAGGCTACGCGGTGCCGCCGACTGAGCGACAGCGGGCGGCGGCGGAAAAAGCTCACGAGGCGGGCCTGCCGCCGGTGGAGACCTGGGAGCCCGGGCCGTACGTGAGGATCCTGCCGAAACTGTTCGAGCATCTGCGAAAGACTCTGGGTGAGGAGATCGAGCTGATCCACGACGTGCATGAGCGAATCACGCCCAGCCAGGCTTTGTGGCTGGCCAAGGCGCTGGAACCTTACAACCTCTTCTTTCTGGAGGATCCTTTGAGGCCGGAACACGCCGATACCTTCCGGCTGATTCGCAAGCAAGCGGCTACTCCCATTGCCATGGGTGAGATCTGGACCGGGCAGTGGGACGGGTTGTTTTTGATCACAGAGCATCTGATTGACTACGTGCGGCATGATCTCTGCCACTGCGGGGGAATCACCACGGGCCGGAAGATCGCGGCCATCGCCGAGCCGTACGGGATCCTAACCGCGTGGCACGGACCGAGCAACATTTCGCCCATTGCGCATCTGGCCAATTGCCATGTCAGTCTCTCCGTTCCCAATTTCGGAATCCAGGAGTGCCGCACGAACTGGCCGGCGGCGGCCCTGGAAGTATTCTCGAACGCGCCAACCTACAACGACGGTTATGTCAATGTCGGGGATGAGCCCGGGCTAGGAATGGACGTTGACGAGAAGGCTGCGGCGAAGTATCCTTTTCTGCCGCGGCCGCGGCCGTTGATCCGCCGAGCCGACGACAGCGCCTGGGCCTACTGAAAAGAAGAAGCCCGCCCGCGCAGGGCGCGGGCGGGCGCCACGGTCCTGGAGACCAATTCAAAAGTTGTAGCGCAGCGCAAGCTGGATGTGGCGCTCGCCGCTCTTGCTGGTGACCTTCCCGAAGGTGGCGCTGCGGGGGTTGGCGTCCGCACCGCCCCAGTTCGGGTGGTTGGGGAAATTGAAGAACTCGGCCCGGAACTGGAGCTTGTGCGTCTCCGTGACGCGGAAGTCCTTGAAGATCGCCAGGTTCCAGTTCTGGAAGCCGGGATTGTTCAACAGGTTCCGGGTCTGCTTGGTCGAGAAGGTCCCCGCGGCTGGCGGCGTGAACATGGGCGAGCCGTCGGGCAGCTTGGTGCGGAACCAGAAGTTCTGATCCGCTGCGCCCTCTGAGAACTTGCGCTCGCCGCGAGGCAGTTTGGGGTCACCCCACATGTCCCAAGCCTGAGCCTCGCCTACCGCGCCGATCCCGGCGAAGTCATCCGAGGTGACCACGGTGAAGGGGGTGCCGGTCTGGAACTGGGCCACGCCGGTGATCTGCCAGCCGCCCATGGTTTTCTCCAGGATGTCGTTGCGACCCCGGAGCAAGGGCAACTGGTAAATGAAATTGATCACGGCGATGTGGCGCGTGTCGAAGCTGGAAGGCCCCCACATGTTGCGATCATCCCACGGGTTCACGATGCGGCAGCGACGGTCGGAGCAGTTGTCCATACTCTTCGAGTAAGTGTAGGACACCCCGTAGCTGAGGCCGCGGGTGAATCGCCGGTTGACCTCGATCTGGAGGCCGTTGTACTCGCTGCGAGCCGCATTCTCGCCCAAGGCGATGATGGCGAAGCCCTTGTAGGGCCGCAGCACGTTGGTGTTGATGCCCCTGTTTTCGGGCTTCTGCAAGGTGCCCACGGGCAGCGCGTTCAGGTTACGCTCGCGTTCCATGTTCAAGCCGACGCGACCGACGTAGGCCACCGACACCAAGGTATCGAGGCCCACCTCCCGCTCGTACGTTACGTTCCAGGTATAGGCTCCAGGGATCTTGAACACAGGGTCGGTGGTCATGAAGAACAGGGGGAAGAATGACGGCCTGCCGCCGGCGGGATTGTCGGCCTGGCCGTTGGCGATGGAGACCATGGGCTGCAACGGAGGGTTGCCGCCCAAGAAGATGTTGTCGCTCACGCCGGGCCGCGCCATGAAGCGGCCAAAACCGGCGCGCAGAGCGTCGCGGTTGGTGATCGAGTAGGCGATGCCCAATCGCGGCTGGAAATTCAGCCACTGCCGCTCACCCCAGTAATTGGGCCCGCCGGAGAACAGGCGGTCGAAGCTGCGGTCGTCAGCCAGGGCCACGCGACCTTTGGCGGCGTCGGGCCAGCCTTTGCCGGGGATCACGATGCCGTTGTAACGGTCACCGCTGAGTATGTAACCGGTAGCAGGATCCTGCACCACGGCTTTGGCCGGGTCGTAGCGCTTGGGATCGAAGACCGCGATGTTACCCCAGAGGCTGAAGTAATAGGGGGTCATATAGGTGTGGCGCACGCCGAGCTCGAGGCGGAGCTTGGGCGTAGCCTTCCAGGAATCCTGGACGAACCACTCGAACATGTTCGCGCGGTAGGGTGTGAAAGCACGCTGGCCGATTTCGGCGTACGTGTCGAACAGGCCCATCGCGGCGTTGGCCACGGCCAGGCGGGTGGTGGGAGCGCCGGCCCGGGCGTCGGTGAACACGAAGCGGCCGTTCTGGTTGTTGGTGCCGCCGGGCACCCCGGTCACGTTGATCTGGTCGAAGTCGTTCTGGCCGCTGCGCTCGTAGGAGACACCCCACTTAAAGGTGTGGTTCCCGTAGATCTTGGTCATGTTATTGGAGAACACGTAGATCGGTCCCGAAGAGAAAGCGGGGTAGGGACCGCCGTCCACGGTGGCGAAGTTGGCGATGTCAATGGTCGGGATCTTGTCGTAGATTTCCTTGCGTTCGGGGAATATGTACGGGTAGTCAATACCGTATTTGGAGCGTGCATAGCGCTCGCCCGGACGGTATACCCCGATATAGACGCGATCCACGCTGGCCGTTACGAGTAGCTCGTTGACCATGGTGGGCGACACGGTCCAGATGTAGTTCAGCGAAGCCGTCTTGTTGGGGCGGTTCCAGTCGGTCACTGCGCGATCAGTACCGCCACGGAAGGCGTCAATGGCGTTCCAATTGTAGTTCTGATGACGGAGCCGGAAGGTGTGGCTGGGGCTGGGAATGAAATCAATAGAGAGCGTGTCTTTGCGCTGATTTTGCGGATTGGGTCGAGTCTGGATGAAGTTGTTGCGGCCTTGCAGGAAGCCCGGCGTGGGCTCCGGGTAAGCACGCAGGAAGCCGAGCCCGTTGCGGCTCAGGCGGCTGGGTGGGATGATGTTGTTGGGGAAGGGGAGGTTGGTATCGGGATCGTAAACCACGCGGGTGCCCACGAAGTACGGGTTGGTGGTTAGCAGCTCGGAGAAATCGCCGCGCCGCATGGCCAGCGTAGGCACGGTGATAATGGACGTGGATTCCTGGCGGAATCGGACCCATTCCTGACTCCACAGGAAGAACAGTTTGTTGCGGTCGGTGTTCCAGGTGTTGGGAATGAACACCGGGCCGCTGAAAATGTAGCCGAACTGGTTGTATTTGTGAGCCGGCCTGGGGGAACCCGCGCGGTTGAGCGCCCAGGTATTGGCGTTTAACTCGCGGTTGCGGAAATACTCATAGAGACTGCCGTGGAACTCGCGGGTGCCGCTCTTGGTGACCAAACGGATCTGGCCCGCGGACGAGCGTCCATACTCGGCGTTGTAGTTGGCGGTGAGAATCTGTATTTCCTGGACAGTGTCCACGTCGGCCACGCCGATTGAGGTGCCGTTGGCCCGGGTGCGCACGGCCACGGCGCCGTCGAAATTCATGACGAAGTCCTGGGTGCGGCCGCCGTTGATGCTCAAGCCGGCGGTGGTGAGCCCGAAGCTGAAGCTGGCCAGCGAGGAGCCGCTGCGCACACCAGCCTTCAGCAAGGCCAGCCAGATGGGATTGCGCCCGTTGAGCATCATGTTCTGGATCTGGGTGCTTTCGACCAGGCGCCCGACGGTCGCCGTATCAGCCTGGACGGCGGCCACCGACGCCGTGACCTCGACCGTTTCGGTAACTGCGCCTACCTCGAGGGTGACGTCTACCGTACGGGGCAGGTTCGGCTCCAGCCGGTTCTGGCTGCGGATGAACTTCTTGAAGCCAGTGGCCTCAACGGTAATGGTGTAAGACCCTGGCGGCAGGTTGGACACCACGTAGTAGCCCGTCTCGTTGGTCTGGGTCTTGCGCTCCAACCCGGTGGCTTCGTTGGTGACCGTCACGGTGGCGTTGGGAACCACCGATCCGGTGGGATCTTTGACGAAGCCCGAGATCTGCGCCGTGTCGGACTGCGCAAGCGCCGGGCCTGCCGAGAGGGCGATCAGCGTGACCGCGCACACAATTGCCCCGGTCCACTTGGGATCAGCCTTCATCACGTTTGCTTACCTCCTGAAGTCCTTCGCGTGCTGCCGGCTTGCCCCCACGCAAGCCGGCGGACGGCCCCTCACCCACCGCTATCCAGGCGCGTCCAGGATCCAGCATGAAACAGAGCGGGGCGCGAAGTCAAGGGTCTGCCGCGGCGTTTCCGGGCGGCCGCCCGCGGCAAGCCTTCAGCGTCGCCGCAGCAGCACGACCCAGTCTTTATGGGGCTCGGCAGGCGGCGGGCCGGTCCAGACGCGCCCGGGCCCGGTGACGGTCGTGACGAGGCCCCGCTGAAGCCCACCCCCGCGGCGCGGGTCGTACCATTCGACCGAGTAAGTTCCCGGCGCCAGATCGAGCGTGACTTCGCCCCCGCGCGGGAGCTGGATCGCGTAGATTTCCCCTTCCTTGACGAGCGCCCTGGCTTCCGGCAAGGCCACAGGTTTCATCTCCCAGAACGGCAAGTAACGGTGGAAAAACTCCAGCGCGTAATGCGTCTGGTCCCACATGCGTTCGCGCGAGCGCCAGTCTTCGCAGGTCAGGTCGTTGTTCGGGTAGCGGTAGCCAAAGTACCACTCCACTCCCGAACCACCGCCCATCAGGTTGCCCCAAAGGGCTTCGATACGGGCGGCGTCGTGCCCGGGATCCACGTCGTCGGGCGCGATGCCGACGTCGGCAGGCGGCTGCTCGTCGCCGAAAATGGCCCACCGGCGGCCGGCGCGCGTCGTCCGCTCGCGGAGCACGAGAGCGTCCCGGTAGTAGTTTTCCATCCGGCCTTGGATCGAGGCGGCCTCGAAATGGGGATCGCCCAGCAGGCCGTTGTAGAAGTCGGGCGCCCGGTTGTTGTGGGTGTGGACGGTGATGGGGTGATCGTAGAAATCAAGCGCGCGGATCCAGGCCGCGATTTCCTTGCGGTCTGGATCCGGCGTATTGTTCTCCTCGCCCAGGTTCCACATGACCGCCAGGTGGTGGGAAAAGCGGGCGACGAGCTCGCGGTAGTAAAGTTTGCGGATCGGGTTGAGACCGGGACTGCCGCCGAGCTTACGGTCGTTTTCCGTCTCCTGGGTAACTATGTGTAACTGGATTCCCAGACGGTCCATGTGGGAGAAGACGATTTCCCATTGGTCGAGCTTGCTGACGTCGTAACGGTCGCGGCTTTTTGGGCTGATCCACATCCAAACGTCCTTACCGTCACCGCCGTCCAGGTTATAAGTGAGGAAGTAGACGGAATTCATGCCGCGGGAGGCAAGGTAGTTGAGGGCCCCGATGATGTTCTTGCCGCGACCGCCCTTCCAGACAGGATCTCCCGGGCGCCAGTCGCGGGCGTGGGGCGCGTAGCGGTGGACGAACGGCTGGCCGGTGGAACCGCCCTCGTTGGGCGCAGCGTCGGTGTCCCAGGTGTCGTCGAACTCGAAATACGCCAGGAAGTTCTCGGGGCTGTCGGCGCCCCCTTTGAGAAATCTCTCGCCGGTTCCCGCGTGACGCAGGTAGTGTTCCCCGACGTAGCGCAGCGTCCCGCGGGCTCGGAAATCGGGCGGGTGCTTGTCGGAGGGGGTTACATGAAAAGAGCCTCTGACCCCATCCGGGGGCAGCGGCTTGCCCGTCTGCGGGTCGAGGGTGAGCGCAATGTCGGGGCCGGTGCGGTAGGAAACGGTGAAGTGCCATGACCCTGGAGCGTCAGGAGTGAAATAAACGCGCCACTTGTTGCCGCTACGCGCCGAGGTCTCGGCGGCGTTGCCGTCGGCCGCGTAGAAGCCGGGCACCACAAGCTGGCGGCCGGATTGGTGTGTGAAGGTGACTATGAGCCGGTAGTCGCGAAACGGGTTGGGCGTGGCGTGCTCGGCCGAGGCGGGGCCGTCGAAAGTGAGGGCAAGGCGGTGCCAGACCTTACGCTCTCCCTCGATCTCGATGGCGGCCCGAGCGCAGAGAGCGAACGTGGCAAACAAACCGGCAAGCAGGCGCGGCATGCGATTCATTGTAAGACGGGTGGGGTGAGACTCGATTGCGGGGCGGGGGAGCCGTGACCCCGATGGGAGGCCGCTGGCAGCCAGGACGCAAGGCAGTAGCGCCGGTAGGGGAGAAACATACCTGCCGCAGGGGTGAGGGCGCGACTAAGTGAATGTACTTAATTCAATGTCCGCGATCGCTTTGGTTGACCTTTCTTTATTAACTGTTTGGAGACTTGCGCTCGGGGAAAAACACTACGACAATGTGGATTTGGCCGGCGGCATGATTCCCGCACTTCCGTCCGATAAGAAAAGCAAGCCGCGGCAGACGCGAATTCGCCCGTAGCGAGGGAACGTCCATGTCATTGCGGAGCGCGACCATTCAGGGCACGATGCGTTGTCTCCTCGTGCTCTGTCTGTTCGGATGGCCATCATCCGCCCAGAATGGCGTCACGGGGCTGGGCCCCAATCTGCTCGTCAACTCTGGTTTCGAGCAACTGGCGACTAACGGCAAGCCCGTTGCCTGGTATGACAACGGCTTCTATGTGGATAACACAGTCAAGCGCAGCGGCGCCGTGAGCTTCCGTCTCAGGGATGCCAACACCATCCCGTACGCCCAAAGCGCGGGCACGGAGTTGAATCTGACCAAAGGCACTTACTTCATTGGCGGCTGGGTGAAGACGGACAGACTGGCTGCCACGCAGGGCGCGGGCGTGCGCATTTGCCTGCGTGCGCCCCCCAGCTATCCCTGGACGATCGCGGTCGGCTGCACGGCGATCGTCAAGGGCACGGCCGACTGGCAGTACCTTTCGAAATCGGGAATCGTAGTGGGCCAGGACACCAAGGCGGCCGTGGTTCTGGAAGCGTACGCCGAGCCGGACGGGACGGCCTGGTTCGATGACATCGAGTTGCGGCCGATGATCACGGACACGACGCCTCCCGCGATCGGCGGCGTCGCCGTGGGCAATGTAACGGGGACGAGCGCGGCCATCACCTGGCGCACCGATGAGCCTGCGGACCGGCAGGTGGAATACGGCACGACCACCAGTTACGGCTCCCAGACGCCGGTCGACGGGTCGCTGTCCACCTCGCATCAGGTGACGCTTTCGGGACTGAGACCCGCCACAACCTACCATTTCCGCGTGAAGAGCCGCGACGCTGCCGGCAACCTGGCAGTCTCGGCAGACCAAGTGTTCACCACACTGGACACCATTCCCCCCGTCATTTCTGCGCTGGTGGCGGCTTCGGTTACGGCGACCGGTGCAACCATCACCTGGGTAACGGACGAGCCGGCGGATACGCAACTGGACTACGGGACCACCACCGCCTACGGCTCCCAATCGCCTTTGGATTCGCGGTTGGTGACCGTTCACTCGGTGACGCTGAGCGGGCTGCTGCCGGGCACCACCTACCATTGCCGTGCGCGCTCGCGGGATGCAGCGGGCAACCTGGCGATCTCTGCCGACTTGGTTTTCCAGACCGCCGCTGTGGCCCCTACCGCGTTGACGAAAGTGGGTGGGTTGACCGCATACCCGCAGGGCCAGCTCAGTCCGAACCTGCTCGTGAACGGCGGCTTTGAAACCGCCGGCTCCAACGGCAAGCCGCTCGGCTGGTCCGACAACGGTTTTCTCATGGACACGAGCGTTGCGCACACCGGCAACGCCAGCTACCGCCTCACCGATGCCAACCTCATCCCAGATTCCCAGGCTGCCTCCCAGCAACTTTCCATGAAAAAGGGTGTGTACCAGTTCAGCGTTTGGGTGAAGCTGAGCAATCTGGCAGCCGCTCAAGGCAGCGGGGTGCGCGTTTGCTTCTCAGCCCCGCCCTCCTACCCGTGGCAGCTCGTGCGGACTTGCACGCCGACTGTCAAAGGTACCTCGGACTGGCAGAAGCTCACTCTGACCAAGATCGTGCTCCCGGAGGATTCAACGGCCTCACTGTCTCTGGAGGCATACGGCGAGCCGGACGGCACGGCGTGGTTCGACGACGCGGAGCTGCGACGCGAGTCGCTGCCGCTGAACGTTTTTATGTTGTACCCGAACTACCGCGGCCTCCTGTTCGACGACCAGTCGCAGACGGCGCGTTTCCACGTCAGCGTGGACCCGCCGGCGGGTACAGCGCTCTCCAGCTACCAGGTGGTAGCGACGGTGACGGATGAGCTGACGGGCCAGGTTCTGCACCAAGCCTCTTACGCAGCACAAGCCACTTTCGTCGCTCAGTTCGATATGGCCGGCCTGGCGAACGACCGCTCCTATCTGCTCCAGTTCCGGCTGCTTTCTTCGACCGGGGCCGGCGTGTTCGACTACCCGGCCCACCGGATCGTGAAGGTGAGCGGCGCCCTGCGGCAGCAGATGGCCGTGAGCTTCGACCAGCACAACCGCATCCTGCTGCGCGGGCAGCCCACTTTCCTGATTGGGGTGTACGATTCCGGCCTCGGTTACTACAACTACGAATCAGGCTGGGAGAACCTGTTTACGACGGCACGACGCCTTTTCGAGCTACCCATCAACGTGTATCTGAACTACTGGTATGGCGAGGCGGGCAACGCGGCGTGGATTCCCATGATGAATGTCCTCCAGCAGCGTGGCATTTATGCGCTGACCAACGCCAACTGCTTCTCTGCCTCGCCGCTCGAGCAGATGACGCCCAACTCGTGGTTCCTGAAAGCCACGGAAAGCGACATCCAGACACGGGCGTCGCATCCGGGCTTCCTGGGATTCTACGCCGCGGACGAGTGCCGAGGGGATCTTGCCTCCGACGTGTTCGGCCACTACCAGCGCATGAAATCGCTGGACCGGGACGGGCTGGTCCTCGGCGTGCTCTTGGGCGACAGCCAGCTTGTTTTGTGGCCGGAGTCGGTGGATCTGCTGGCGACCGACCCCTATCCGTTGTACGGTGCGGAGCCGGCGGGAGGTTACAACTTCGGCCTGGTAGCGGACTGGACGAGGCGTGCGCAAGCGGCAGTGCGGGCAAGCCGGCCCATCGCCAGCGTGCTCCAGTTCTTCCAGTTCACCTCCAAGGGCCGGTGGCCCACGCAGTCGGAGCTGCGCAACATGAGCTATATGGCGATCGCGGAAGGGGCCAATGGGCTGCTTTACTGGAGCCTGGGCGTCAACGCCCTGGCTTGGGTGTGCAGCGGCTGGTGTGACGAAAAGGTGGAGTACTTCAACCGCCTGAAAGCGGTGATGCAGGAACTCAAAGCCCTAGAGCCGGCGCTGGTTGCACTGGATCGGCCTGAGCTGCTCATCGCCAACAGCAACCCGGCGGTTCGGACACGGGTCAAGTACGCCGACGGCAACGTGTACATGATCGCTTACAACTCGACCGCAGGGCCGGTCTCCACCACGTTCACGACCAGCTTCGCTCCCACGGCGGTCTCTGTTTATGCCGAGGGCCGCTCCATCCCGGTTTCGGGTTCGAGCTTCAGTGACTCCTTTGGGCCGTGGGAGGCTCACGTTTACGTCGTAAGCCAGCGCTGAAGAAGCGTTCCGGGGGCGCCGCATCCGGCGCAGGCGCCCCCTTCCGTCCTTCCCTCGGGGCGACTCACTCGCGAGAGGCGACCGGCTCGGACACTCGCAACATCTCGAGGTTCAGACCAAAGCGACTGCGAAGCTGCCATAGGACGATGGCTAGCGAGCAGGCGCCGGCCAGCGCCAGCGCTGCAAGCCGCCAGGAGAGGCTGAGGGGGATAACTGCCAGGCCCAGCAACAGCAAGGGCGCCGCAGCGAGTATGCCGCCCGCTAAGGCAGAAAGCATGTCGCCGGAACGCACGCCAAGCAGGCGGGCGGCAAGGGCAAGCTGCGGGGCCATGACGAGCAGCGCCGCCAAGGTCACCGCCATCGCCGTGCCCAGGAATCCGAAACGGGGCACCAGCGCCCACAGCAGGGCGGCCAGCACGAGCACGCGTAACAGTTGGAAAGCCATCGCAGTTTTAAGGCGCCCGGTGGCCTGGAACAGTGAAGTCCCGGCGCCTCCCAGGCTGCGCGCCAGGCCTGCCCACGCGAGCCAGGCTAACGTCGTTGCGATCGGCGCCCACTGGGGACCCAGCGCCAGCCGGACCAGCGTGTCCGCGTACAGGCTCAGGGCGCAAGCCAACGGCGCAATGGTCAGGGCCAGGGCGCCGACAGAGGCGAGAAAAGTTCGGCGTAGCCGCTCCCCGTCCTTGAGGCGGGCGAAGGCGGGGAAGAGCACGGCAGCAACTTGGCTACCCAGTCCCGCTGTCGGCAGCAGCGCGACCTGTGCAGCTACCTGGTAATACCCCAGGGCGCGCGCGCCCAGCCAACGTGCGGTGAACAGGCTGTCGAGCTGATATTCCAAGAACCCGGCGACGTTCATCCAGGAGAACCACTTGCCGGTGCGCATCAGCTCACGCGCCTTCAGGCGATCGAATTCGAGGCGAGGGCGCTCGGGCCGGATCCGATAGGAGGCGAGGACCTCCACGCTCCGCGACGCGATCAGCGATCCCACCAGCGCCCAGACGTTGCGCAGGATAATGGCCAGGACAACGCCGGTGACCAAACCGGGGAGCACGCCGCTCAGGCGCCAGGCGACGTCCTTGCGGAAGTCCAGCTCGCGACGCAGTTGCACCACTGCCGGGTTGACGAGTTCCCATGGCAAAGTCAGCAACGCGATGGATCGTATGACCGGGACGGCTTCGGGAGTCCGGAAGTAAGAGGCGCCCCAGGGCGCCAGCCCATAGATGATGGCGAAGACCGCCGTGCCGCGGATGAGGCTGATGGTCCATGCGGTGTCGAGGTACTCGCGAACGTCGCCCTTCTTTTGCACCAGGGTGGAACTGATGCCGGTCTGCGTGATCGAACCGATCCATTGCTGGATGAGCAAGGCGACGCCCAGCAGCCCGAAGTCGCGCGGCGAAAGCAGGCGGCCGAGCACGGCGACCTTGGCGACGCCGGCCAGCCGTGTGGCGGCTTCCGCCAGCACCAGCCAGATCGTACCCCGCAGCGCCTGCTCTTTCAGCTCTCCTTGGGCCGTGAACAGCCAGCGCAAACCCGCCGCGAGAACCTGGGTGACTTTGTCGGTGCCGAATCTGGGCATGAGAATACCCATCCGGTGTGTCCTTACGGCGCCGTTTGGAGTTGGCTCAGCGGCTGCTCTTCCTTGAGAAAGGGGCAGCCGCGGTAGTTGTGGCGGATGGAATCTAGTCCAGCCAGGAAGCCGCGCAGCGGCTTGGCATTGCGCCTCTTAGCGGCACTCGCCACCGACCACAGCCACAGGCCGCAGCACATCCAGAAGAAGCGCAAACGATTGGCGAGGTTCCACGGGTGGTTACGCGTGAACCAGTAGTGCGTGGCCACCAGCTCGAACTCGATCGCCCTGGCGTTGCTCTTCCACGCACCCTCGGAGGCGTGATGGATGAAGGCACCGCCCACCAGCGCCAGCGCGTCCTGCCGGCCGGCGCGCCGGATCAAGCGCTGCGAGATTTCGACGTCTTCGCCCACTGACGCTCCGCGGTAACGCGAATCGAATCCTCCAATTTCGAGCAGCACCTCACGACGGAACGCCATGCAGCCGCCGTTGAGCTTGGTGGTAGGAATCAATTCCCCGGGTTGGTACCGTCTGGCCCGCCAATACGTAGGTTGTCGCTCATCGTAGAGCGCACCAAGATAAAACATACGCCGGAAGAGGCGAGTGAGAAAAGGCGGTGGCGCGTAATTGCAAACCAGTCCTCCTACGGCGAGCAGATTCGGATGCTTGTCTAGAGCTTCAATCAACAACGAAAGGCAATCGGGTTCAGGCAAAGCGTCGTCGTCGAGAAAGATCACATAGGATGTCGTAGTGAGCCGCAGACCAACGTTGCGCGCGGCAGCGGCGCCGTCGATCCGCGGGTCACGCAGCCAGGTGAACGAGCCCTCACCGGCCCCACCGTCGCTAGCCTGCGCATGGAGGCTCTCTGTGACCACGCCCTCGCTTTGGTCCACGATGATGACCTCGGCTGGCGGCGCCGTCTGTTTCCGCAACGCCGCGAGCAGAGGCGGAATTAGATGGGGACGGTTCTTGGTTGGAATAACCACGGAACAGCTCGCTCTCTCCGGGTGCGGCAGTGGAGTTGCTTGACGCGCATGCGACGGCTCTGGTCTCACGATGGCGCCGCCTCCCTTCTGTGACGCGCAGGCGCGGCTAGGTATGCGGCAAGGAAGTGCATGACGATCTGGTAGTAGAGCAGGCTTCGGGTGGGCGGTGCTTGGTTGAGAATGAGCGGCACCAGGGGGTAACCGGGCGTCCTCTCGGGCGGATGGGTCCAGTGCAGCTCGGACACGCTTCGGGCCGCCGGGAGATACTGGTGGGAGTCGCGGAACAGGATAGCTGCCACTGGCAAAAGGCGCGGATAGAGTGCGAGCGCGGCTACGCACAAGCCTGCCGTAGCGAGGAAGAGCGGTCGTCGGGACACAGATGCAGCGAAGGTGCGGGCGGTTTTCGCCAAGTCAGGCATTGTCGAACCCACGATCGCCGTGAGTGGTCCACCTGGAGTGCTGCCCGGGTGCCGCGGTTCTCCGATCGTGTGTGGTCCGCAACCACG
>JBMFPL010000056.1:0-12936 GCA_049969115.1 Bryobacteraceae bacterium
GCGGGGTGGGACGTGGTGGCCGCCCGCGTGACTGTGCCGCTGTTGCCGCCGCACGAGCTCGCAGCCCGCTCGGAGTGGGTCTTCGCGACGGTGACCACGGATGCTGCGCTGGCCGTCGCCCGCAGGTTTGCTGCTCACCTGCGCGAGGGCCAGATTTACGTAGACTTCAGCTCGACTTCCGCCAGCGTCAAACGAGATATCGCGCACGAAATTGCGGCCTCGGGCGCGGGCTTCGCGGAGGCCACGATCCTGGGCGCGGTGGGGGCGGAAGGGCGCCGGGTGCGGATCCTCACCGGCGGCCCTCAGGGTCGCGAGGCTGCCGAGCTGCTCCGCCGTTACGGTCTGAACGCGCGGTTCTTCAACGAGCAGGTCGGCCAGGCATCGCTGTTCAAAATGCTGCGCAGCGTCTTCTCCAAGGGAGCCGAGGCCCTGCTCATCGAAATGCTGGCCGCAGCGCACCGCGCAGGCCTCGCCGACGAGCTTTTCCGGGATCTGGCCGATTTCATGACCGCTAACCCGTTCGAACGCGTCGCCGCCAACTGGATTCGGACCCACCCGGCAGCCTGCCATCGCCGCTACCATGAGCTCCGGCAAGTGACCCAGTCGCTGCGCGAACTCGGTTTGACCCCGATCATGAGTCTCGCAACCGAGGCCTTCTTCGATCGCTCCAGGGCGCTCGCCGGCGAGTCCTCCAACCCGCCCGAATCCTGGCAGCAGGCCATCGCGTTGCTGGACGAGCGCCTGGGCAAAACGGAGCCATAACCGCAACCGCCGCCGCTCAGGGCCCCAGCAGTCTGCGCCATGCAAACAGTGCTTCGTCGGCCGCCGCCAGGATTGCCCCCGCATCGGCGGTCTCCTGCGGGCGCAGCTCGTAGAGCCACTGCACGCCCTCGTACTCGAAGACGACGCGATCGCCCTCCAGCAACTCCAGCGTGCCTCGGCCGGGCGAAACACGCGTCATGCCGATCAACCCGTCCAGGAGGCAGCCGCGCTTCCAGGGGGCGCGCACCCTCAAGGAGACCTGCCGCGGGCAGCCTGCGAGGGACTGTGCCGCGCCGTGCTTGAGCGCCGCGGGCACGGGGTCGCGGCCGTGCAACACTTCCCAGCGGAAATGTTCCATCACGCGCACCGCCACCGCCAGCTCCGCGCAACATTCCCCGTGAAAGTTGATCGCCTGCTCGAGCAACGACGCCCTCAAGTTTTCGCGGCTGGCTGGCCGGCCGATCTGCATATTCGAGGCCGAGAACACCAGATCGCGGTTCACGAAGTACGGCTTCAGGTCGAGTACCGGCGTGCCGTCAACGAAATCCAGCCGGGCGACGTGGATCCGCCGGCCTTCGATGCGCTCCATGCGCGTGACCGTCAGGCCGATCGGATTGGGCCGCACCGGCGAGCGCACCGCGAACACGCCGTGCAACGCGTCCGGCTCCTCCTCGCGCACTCCCCGTGGCACCACTTGCAGCAGATCCCGTTGGGAAGCATGCAACCAGACCAGAACCCAAAGGTGCGTGTGCTTTTCCAGATGCAGCAAGCCCGGCTCGTAGGCGGCGAATAGCTCGATGGTGGCGGGCAGGCCTAAAGGCGGCAACTGCTTGCGGTCTTTGGCCCGTGACCGGATCACGCCAATCGGCCGCACCTGCCATGTTGCGCCGGCCAGTTGCTCGAGCTCGCCGGGCCCCGGCCGGGTTGACGCCTTCATTGCGGCCTTGCGGCTTCCCTTTTTCATCACGTTCCTCCTCGCCTGGCAAGCATGCACGCGCGCATTGCCCGCGCAGCGCGGAACCCATTCGCGCCGGCGCCACGTCACCAGTTGCCTCTCCGGCGTCTCGTTTCAATCGGCCCTCTCCCCGGCGAGCCTTTGAAGCCAGCCCGGCCGGTTCCTGGATCCTACCGGGCGGGTCCCGGATCCTACCGGGGTAGGCGCAATTCAGCTACCAGGGGCAAGTGATCCGAGGCGATCAACACCGTGCGGCTGCGGTGCAGCCAGGCTCGCTCCAGAACGATCTCCGGGTCGTGATAAATCCGGTCCAGGCGTAGCAGGGGCAGGAGCGAAGGATACGTCCTTGCCGCATGGAATCCGTCCCGCGAACCGCCAGTACCCAGTGCGCGTTCGAGCAAGCGGCTCACCAGACCGCGCGTCCACTCGTTGAAGTCGCCCAGCACCACTCGCGGCGCGCCGGTTTTCCGCGCACCCAGCACGGCCTGGGAAACCAGCCTGCGCGCCTGCCGCCGGCGTTCCAGCCACACCGTCCCCAGGTGCAGGTTGAACACATGCAGCCGCCGCTGCCGGCTCAGTTCCAGATCCACGCGCAGACAGCCGCGACGCTCCCGCCAGGCGACGCTGAGATCGTAGTGCCGTGCGCGCAGGATGGGAAAGCGGCTGAGCACCACGTTGCCGTAGATGCCGCCGCGCCAAGCGCGCGTCGCGCCGCGCGCCCAGTGGTAGCCCAGCGCTGTGGCCAGGTAGCGGGCCTGATCGGATTGCGGCGGTCCCACCGCTCTGCTGACCACTTCCTGCAACGCGATGACATCCGCGCCCAATTCAGCAAGGACTTCGGCGATGCGATCCGCGCGGACCCGGCCGTCCAACCCGCGGCAGCGGTGAACGTTGTAGGTGACCACTCGCACCAGCGCGCCGCTCACCCGATCGTCTCCTCGCGCGCTGTGATCTGCCGGATGAAATCCAAGTCCAGCTCGTAGCCGAAGCCGGGCGCTTCGCTCACGGTGATCGTCCCCTGCGGGCTCACTTCCACTGGCGGGCGGATGATATCTCGCGCCCAGTAACGTTTGGAGGCGGAGACGTCGCCGGGCAACTGAAAGTTGGGCAGCGTGGAAAGCGCGATGTTGTGGGCCCGCCCGACGCCCGATTCCAGCATGCCGCCGCACCAAACCGGAATTCCGGCCGCTTGCGCCACGTCGTGCACCCGGCGCGCTTCGAGGAACCCGCCCACGCGCCCCAGCTTGATGTTGACGATGCGGCAGGCACCCAACCGGATGGCCTGCTCAGCATGCCGCGCCGAACGGATGGACTCGTCCAGGCAGATCGGGGTTTCCAGGCGGCGCTGGAGCTCAGCGTGGTCCACGATGTCGTCGTGAGCCAGCGGCTGCTCGATCATCATGAGATAGAATTCGTCGAGCCGCCGCAGGTGTTCGGCGTCGGCCAGGGCGTAAGCGGAATTGGCATCCACCATGAGGCGGATGCGAGGAAATTGCCGACGCACTTCGCGCACCACCTCGACGTCCCATCCCGGCTTGATCTTGATCTTGATGCGCTGGTAGCCGGCCTTCAGCTCGCGCTCGATCCTGGCCAGCAGCGCGGCCACGTTTTCCTGGATGCCGATGGAAACGCCGCAGGGGATGGCCTTGTGCGCCCCGCCGCCGATGTGAGCCCACAGCGGCAGCCCCTTCATGCGCGCTTCCAGGTCCCACACTGCGGCTTCCAGCCCGCCCACCGCCATCCGGTGCCCTCGGATCCGCGCTAGCAACGGCGCCACTTCAGCCGCGCTCTCCAGCCGCCGTCCGGCGATCGCCGGGCCCGCGTAATTGCGCAGGATGAGCCAGGCCGAATCGGTCCATTCCTCGTTGTAAAACGGGTTTTCGCCCGCCGTAACCTCGCCCCAACCCGAGACGCCATCCGCCACCGCTTCCACCAGCACGATGCGGCGTCCGGTGGTGCGCCCGAAGCTGGTTTCGAAGGCGCTAACCAGCGGCATGCGGATTTCCCGCAGCCGGATGCGTTCGATGGTGAAGCTCATGCCGCTCGCTCCGGGTCCAAGCGTCCGAGGAGGTAGACGCCGGCGGCCGGGGTGCGCTCGAAGCCCATCACGGTCAGGCCTGCCCCCAGCAGCTCGAGAAAACGCTCGCTTACCTTTTTCTGTATGCGGCGGGCCTGCCTGGGATCCTCGTGTTTGATACGGGCGATCTCCGCGGGCACTTCGATGGTCGCCTCCACAGGCGGACGCTGCCAGGACCGGCCTTCGACGATGGCCGCCACGCGCGGGCTGCGGATCCACCACTCGGCCACGCACCGGTCCGTGGGAAGGCCACCGTGCAACCGGCTCGAGGTCATGCCGTACTGGTTGAGCACGTAGCGCCGCACCACCGCGCCCAGCCGCTGGAGGTTGAAGTACGCGTTCTTGAGCTCCAGCGGATCGAAAGTCCACTCGACCAGATCGAAACCGCGCGCCAGCGCATCCTCGCGCTGCCGCAGCTTGAGCATCCTCGCCACGCCGCGATTGCGATACTCCTCGAGCACCCCGGTCATGTGGCTGTGCAGGTACAGCTTGCCGCCCGGTTTGAGGCCCGGGATGGCCAGCAGGAAGCCGATCATGCGATCCCCGTCGAAGGCGCCCAAAGTCTGTCCGCCCACACTGGAAGCCACCACGAAGAACCGCACCGGCAGCAGCTCGATCTCGTCGAAACCCCAGATTTGGCGTTGCAGCGCAACGGCTTGTTCGAATTCGGAAGTCGTCGAAAGCGTCCTGACGTGGATTTCTGCCGGCTGCCCCATCACCCGCGAGGCAATACTTCAATCTAGCAAAGCTCGCCGTGGGAAGGAACCCAGGGCAGCAGCCGGGGCACGGCTGCGACTGATTCTTCCGCCTCCTCGCGCCGGCCGTGTGCCGAACGATTGTCCGGTATTCCGCTGAGACAGGACCGGTAGCGGGAGCCTGGAACGCTGCTCCCCGCCCTCCCAACTTGCGCTATGCTTCCTTGGACCGGCGAGCAACCCTGCGGGTCATCGGAAGAACGACCCTCGCTCCCGGGCAGGCAGGGATCTCGCGGTCCGCACCGTTCGTAGGCGCAATGCAGAGATCGACCGCATGATGGCATCGCTTGGGTTCCTCACACTGATGGCGGTTCTCCTGACCGGCGGGCGGCTGGGCGCGGGCGCGGCCGAGCCGGTGCTCGACGCCCGTAACCCGCAGGCTGTTCAGGAAGTTCTTTCCGGCAAGCGCCGGGTGGCCAGTGCGGCGTGGTGGGGTTTCGACGAGGAGGACTCTACCGACGCCCTCCAGGCGGCCATCCTGTCCCGCGCCCGGCGCGTCATCGTGCCCAACATGCGCAGGGACTGGATCGTGCGGCCCATCAAGCTTGCCTCCGACCTGGAGCTGGTGCTGGAGGATGGCGTCGTCATCACCGCCAGACGCGGCGAATTCCGCGGGACCGGCGATTCGCTGTTCACCGCCCAGGACGTCAACAACCTCACCATCCGCGGCTACGGCGCCACGCTTCGCATGCAAAAGGAAGACTACATGGTGGGCAAGGTCCTGCTCGAGTTCGGCTGGAACCGCTGGTTCGGGCAGTACCCGCGATCGGAATGGCGCATGGCATTGTCGTTGCGTGGCTGCACCAACGTGCGCGTGCTCGGCCTCACGCTCAAAGACAGCGGCGGCGACGGCATCTTCGTAGCCGGCGGGCGCCAGCCATACTCGAAGAACATCTACATTCGCGACGTCGTCTGCGACAACCATTACCGGCAAGGCATCAGCGTGATCAGCGTCGAGGACCTGACGGTGGAAAACAGCGTGTTTCGCAACACCTGGGGCACGCCGCCTTCCTCCGGGGTGGACATCGAACCGGACCGGCCCGAGGAGCGGGTGCGCAACGTGGTCTTCCGCAATTGCCGGTTCGAGGACAACTACGGCGACGGCATCGAGATCTTCCTGGCCAACCTCAAGGCCGGCTCGGGCGAAGTTTCCATCCTTTTCGACAACTGCCGGGTAAGCAGCCAGCGCGGCACGGGTATTCGCGTGACCAAGCTGGCCGACGACGGTCCGCGGGGATGGGTCGAATTCCGCAACTGCACGGTGGAAAACACCGAGGGCTACGGCATCAAGGTCCAGGACAAATCCTCTGCCGCCGCGCGCTTGCGCTTCCTCAATTGTGTTTTGCGCAACGTGGCCAAAAACCGCATGTATCGCGGGACCAGCGGCGGCTCGACGGGCGCGTGGAGCCCCATCTGGCTGCACCTGTTCCGCAAGAGCGTGACCACCCGTTTCGGCGGAATCGATTTCGTCGACTGCGTGGTCGAGGACACTCGCGACCGCCCGGTGGTTTTCTTCGAGCAGACCGAGGGCGACTCCGGCCTTTTCGACGTGACGGGAAATATCGCAGTATGGAATCCTGCCGGCGTGAGAGCCGAGCTCGGCGGCAAACAGCAAGGCGTCACGCTCACCCTGAAAGCGATGGAGCCATGAACTCAGGCAACCCGCTGCTACGCCCGTCCGCCATTTGGCGGTCATGCTGTCGCATTCCATCGGATGGGGCATTCGGGGCAACTACGGCCACGAGTTCGGCGCCATGATGCCGGGCGCGCTGTCGGGGCTGGCCATCGCCCTGTTCTCCGGGCGCGAGGATTGGCGACGCCGCGCGCCCTTCTTCGCCGTGTTCGGGGCCTTGGGCTGGGCCTTCGGCGGCTCGATGTCCTACATGCCGCCGCTCTCCTACACCCACAGTGGTCACCTGCCGACTCAGCTCCACGGCTTCCTGATGGTTTTCGTGATCGGATTCCTCTGGACCAGCCTCGGAGCAGCCGGAACAGCCTACGCCGCGGTGGAGACACGTGAAAGGCTGACAGGCTTCTTCCAGCCGCTTTGCTGGATCCTGGCGGCATGGGCGCTCCAGTACTGGCTGGAGCCGCTGGCCGTGCATCGCTGGATCGGGGCCCGTGCGCCGGGCGGGGCGGCCTCCAGCTTCCGGCAACTCAGCCCGCTGTACTGGCTGGACTCGGACTGGCTCTCGGTGTCCGTGGCTTTGCTGGCGCTCTGCGCTTTCGATTTGTGCAGTCGTCGCTTCGAGAAGTTCTCCCGGTTCATCGCATTCTCCGCCACGGGAGCTGCGGCCGGCTTCCTCGTTCAGCACCTGGTGGCCGCGGCCGGTTGGGTAGACCCGCTCACGCGAGCGCTGGTGAGCGTGCAGGGAGACCCGTCGGCGGTTAACCAGGCCACCGGGAAGCCGTTCGATCCGGCAACCATGGTCACCAACTGGCCGCAGCTCTTCGTGGAGCTGGGACCGCACATGGGCTGGATCCTGGGGCTCGTTGCGGGCTGGACGTTTTACTTCGCACGTTACGGCCGCTGGCGCAACGGCGCGCGGCTCCCGCTGTATATGGGCCTGTGCGGCTTTGCCGTGTTTCTGGCCGGCCCGCTATTGCTCGCGAACCTGCTGCGCCCGGTGGGCGGCTTTCGGATGGTTCCGCCGCGGGGCGATAACTGGGCGTTCGTCACCGGTTACCTGCTTGCCGTGCTCATTTACATGCGCCGTCGCAACCTCGAGGGCGTCGTGACGGCCGCTATCGTGGGCGGGGTGCTCGGGGGACTGGGTTTGATGCTGGCCCAGTTCTTGAAAATCCTGGCGTGGATGCCGGGCAACCCCTTGCTGACTCAGGACCCGGCCGTCGTCACGGCGTGGTCTCACTGGCACAGCGCCAACTGGCACAGCCTGCTAGCCGAGCAAGGCGCCGGACTGCTCTATGGCCTTGCCCTGACCCTCGCACTGGCCCTGGTATGGGAACGCACCCTGCCAGCCGGCGAAGAGCCGCGCGTACGGCGCTGGACGGAGCTGTTTTGCGTCAGCTCCATCGTCAATCTGCTGGTCTATGTCAACCTGGTCAAAAACGTCGCGGACTGGACCCGACTCCAACCGGGCGGCTTCCGGGCCGTTCCCCGCATCATGAAAGCGCCGCTGCTCAGCTTCATCGAACTGCCCGCGCCGGCCTGGTTCGACGTCACCTTCGCCCTTTTCACTCTCACCGCCGTCGCGCTCCTCATCTGCCATGCGCGTAACCCCCTGGCCGTGGTCCCTCCGAAATGGCTGGGCAAGGGGCAACTCCTGTATCTGGCATTTCTGTGGATCATCGTCGTGGGTAATTTCACGAAGTTTTTGGTCGCCTTTCACCAGGGGCGGCTGGCTACCGAGTGGTTGATCACAGTGAACGCGATGCTTGCGACTTACCTTGTTCTCGCCTTCCCGCCAGCGGACATTCCGGGACCGGCTGCTCCCACAACTTATGCGGGCGTTACCCGCAAGGAGCTCGCCGCCGGGCTACCCGCCGCGCTTGCGCTGACCTTGACGTTCACCGCAGTGGTCCAATCCGTTTACGGCAACCGACACGATGGCTACGGCAATCGCAACCTGCGCTTCGGTCCCGAAGCGGACTGGAAGGTCCGTCCCGTGTTACTCAACGCGTCACACAGGTAAACTGGAATCACCGATGTTACGCCGCCCGGCTCAGATATTGTCGTCCTTGCTGATACTGGCATGCTTTGCCCGGATGAGCGGCGCCGCACAACCTGCCCGGGTAATCGAGCACGTGCTGGTGTGGGGCGAACCCGGGCGCTTCGGCGGCTGGCCCGCCAACCACGGCATATGGGCGTGGGGCAACGAGATCCTGGTTGGTTTCAGCGCCGCCTATTTCATGAAGCGGCCGCCCGAGCGCCACCAGGTGGACCCCGACCGGCCAGAAGAACCCAGACTGGCCCGCAGCCTGGATGGCGGGCACAGTTGGACGGTCGAAGCCCCTGCTTCCCTGCTCCCTCCCGAGCAGGGCGGCAGGGAGCCGGTGGACCTCACCGAGCCCATGGATTTCACTCACCCCGGGTTCGCCATGACCCTGCGCCTCACCGACATCCATAAAGGCCCTTCGCGCCTCTATTACACTCTGGACCGCGGCAAAAGCTGGCGCGGGCCTTTCCGCTTCCCCCTGTTCGGGCAGCAGGGCATCGCCGCGCGCACCGACTACATCGTGGAGGGCAGACGCAAGGCGCTGGTCTTCCTAACCGCTTCCAAGTCGAACGGTCGCGAAGGACGACCCCTGTGTGCGCGCACGCGCGATGGCGGATTGAGCTGGGAGTTCGTGTCCTGGATCACCCCGGAACCGGAGGATTTCATCATCATGCCTTCGACGGTGCGGCTGTCCAGGAACCGGCTCCTCACCACGCTGCGATGCCGGCAGGGCCCGGTGGATTGGATTGACGCCTGGCTCTCGAACGACCATGGCAAGAGCTGGCGCTTCCTGAGCAGGCCCGTGCCTTTCACGGGCGGCTTCAGCGGAAACCCACCCAGCCTGGTGCGACTGAAAGACGGGCGGCTGGCTCTGACTTACGGCTACCGCGGCAAGCCTTACGGAATCCGCGCCCGCATCAGCGAGGACGAGGGTAAAACCTGGAGCGAGGAGATCGTGCTGCGCGACGACGGGGCCGCGTGGGACCTCGGCTACACGCGCTCCGTCCAGCGGCCCGACGGCAAGATCGTAACGGTGTATTACTTCGCCGAGCATGCCGACAAGGAACGCGTAATCATGGCCACGATTTGGGATCCGGGCGTCCCTCCCGCGAGGAAAGGAAAATGAGAGTAGGTTCCATTCTGACGGGCGCAGCATGGATGATGCTGACCTGCGCCGAGTTAGCGGCTCGAAGCGACGGTGTAATTTACGAGAGGATCTTCGGGCCGGAGACACCTACCGGTCCCTACAAGCACCCGGCCTCGATCACCGAGTTGGATAATGGCGACCTCTACCTGGTCTATTACGGTGGGGCAGGCGAATACGCCACGGATACCGCAGTGTGGGGTTCGCGCCTGCCCAAGGGTGCCACCGAGTGGGAGCCGCCGCGCATCGTGGCCAAGGATCCATTTCGCTCGACCGGCAACCCCGTCATCTGGCAGGCGCCCGACGGCGTGGTGTGGCTGTTCTACGTGGTCCGGTTCGGCCGCACGTGGTCGGACTCCCGCATTCAGGTGAAGATCTCGCGCGACGGCGCGCGTACGTTTTCCGATCCGTCGCTGCTAACACTGGAGGCGGGAATGATGGTGCGCGGCCGGCCCATCGTGCTCAGCGATGGCGATTACCTGCTCCCCGTCTATCGCGAGACGGGTCATGATACCGAGTTCGTCGGCGCTGACAGTAGCTCGCTGTTCCTGCGTTATGACGTGGGCAAGAGAGAGTGGCGACAGAGCGGGCGCATCCGTTCGGCCTATGGCAACATCCAGCCTGCCGTGGAGGAATTGGCGCCACGTCATCTGCTCGCTTTTTGCCGGCGTGGCGGCGGTTACGGTCCCTCGAGCCGCGGCTACATCATCCGCTCGGAATCGCACGACGGTGGGTGGACTTGGAGCGACGGCGTGGAGACCGAATTCCCCAACCCCAACGCCGCGGTTGATCTGATCAAGTTGCGCAGCGGGCGCTTGCTGCTCATCTATAACCCTAGCATGAGCGAGCGCACGCCGCTGACCGTGGCGCTTTCCGAGGATCAGGGCAGGACCTTTCCCTATCGCAAGAATCTCGCTGAGGGCCGCAACAGTTTCGCCTATCCCTACGCCATCCAGACGCACGATGGCAGGGTCCACGTGGTTTACACCTCTGACGGCCGCCAGGTCATCAACCGCGCGATTTTCACCGAAGATTGGGTGATGGCCCGCTAACCCTGACCACCCGAAGAATGTGCACCGCGCCGGCCCGCGCCACGTGGCCCAGCACACGAAGTGGCATCGGAGGGCTGGCCCCGCGGCGCTTGTTCCTTGCAGCCGCTGACGGCTACCCAATGCTTTCCCGCCCTGGCGAGTACTCTGCCGCCATTTCTTTGCATCTGCAAGATGTGCGCACCCGAACTCAGCTAGGGAGTTATGAGCCGGCTCGCGAAACGATCCAGGTTGCGGGCACGCAGGGACTTGCCTGTGACCTGCCGTTGGTTAGCCGTTTGCTGCCCACGAAGCCGATTCACAAATCCGCCCACTGATCTGGAGGTCTATACTCAGGGGGATAACGCATGTCCCGCACTGATGGCAGCGACAACAAGGTCCCAGTCGAATCCGCGCAGAGCGAGCGCCGCCGCTGGTTTCCCGTTCTCCTCCGCATCGGCCTTTCGTTGTGATCTTCATGCTTTGGATCATGGGCGCGTTCCGGCGTGGGGTGATCCAAGGAGGCAGCCAGCCCGTGCCGGTGGAGCCCGCCGCCGGGTTGCCTGTCCAACGGGTGCAAATGCGCAAGCTTCCTGTTGTCAGTGAGGCGGTGGGCACAGTTCAGGCTGAACAGCTCGTGATCTTGAGTTCGCGCGTGGTGGCCAACATTGTCGAGATGCGGGCCTCAGCCGGGCAGAAGGTCGCCAGGGGCGAGGTTCTCGTGGTGCTCGATGACCGCGACCTGCGCCACCGGCTCCAACAGGCCCAGGAAGCGGTGCGCAGCGCGGAAGCCACACTGGCTCAGGCCCGAGCCGATTACCTGCGCGACAAGCCGCTCTTCGAGAAGCAGGTCATTCCGGCCTATGACTTTGAACACATGCAGACCAACCTCAAGATCGCCGAGGCCAATCTCCAGCGGCTGCAAGAGGCCGAAAAGGAAGCCCAGGTCAACCTTACCTATGCGGTGATCCGGAGCCCCTTCGAAGGAGTCGTGGTTGACAAGCTGGCCAATGCGGGCGACCTCCCGGCACCCGGCAAACCCCTGCTCACCATGTACGAGCAAGGACGGTTGTGGCTGGAGGCAAGCGTGCCCGAGGCGCTGATGACCTACGTTCATTTGAATTCCGTCCTCACCGTTGAACTCGACGCCGTGGGCCGGCAGATACGAGGCCGGGTGGTGGAAATCGTTCCCTCGAGAGATCCCTCCACCCGGACCGCCTTGGTGCGAGTGCGCGTCAGTGACGCCAGGGACATTCACCCGGGCATGTTCGGGCGCCTGCTCATCCCCACAGGGGCGCAAGAGCTGCTCACAATCCCGGCGGCAGCCATCATCCGCGCGGGCCAGCTCACGCTGGTGGACGTGGTGGCGCAAGGCCGGCTGGAGCGTCGCGCGGCCCAGTTGGGCCGGGCGGTCGGCGACCAGTTCGAAGTCCTCAGCGGGCTGGCGCCAGGGGAGACCGTGGTCGTGCGACAGGCTGGCGGCGGGCAGGGCGAGAACGCGCAATGAGCGCGGCTCACGAAAGCTTCACCGTCCGCATCGTCCGCAAATTTCTCGAGCCCAACCTTTCAGCGGTCTTCATCCTCGTCTCGCTGGCGGCCGGCGCCATCGCGTTGCTGGTGACGCCGCGCGAGGAGGAACCACAAATCACCGTCCCTGCGGCCAACGTGATGGTTTCGTTTTCCGGCCGCACCGCCCGCGAAGTCGAGCAACTGGTTTCGACGCCGCTGGAAAGGATGCTGTATCAGATCCCGGGCGTGCAGTACGTTTACTCGCGGTCGATGCCCGGCCAAAGCATCGTCACGGTTCGCCTTTACGTGGGGCAGCCCCTCGAGCCCAGCTACGTGAAGCTCATTCGCAAGCTCAACGAAAACTCGGCGCCCTGCCCATCACCATTGACACGGTCTTCGGCGGAATGGCCTGGTCGCTGGTCTTCGGCCTGATCCCCTCCACCGTGTTCTCCCTGTTCGTGGTCCCGGTCACTTACTACCTCATGTATGCGAACAAGCCGGACCACGGCTTGCCCGAGTACATCCGCAAGAAACTCGCCGCCAGCCTGGGCCAGGAGGCGCTCGCATGAACAAGCTCAGCGCAACGGCGATTTTGCTATCTCTGGCGAGTCCGGCCAGGAACCTCGTCGCGCAGGGACCGTCTTTCTCCGGCATGAGCCTGAGAGAGGCGGTCAGCTACGCGCTCGAGCACTCGCCCGAGCTCAAGTCATCGCAAGCTGCGGCGGTCCGCCGGCAAGGGATGGTCACCACAGCCCACTCCCTGCTGTTGCCGCAGATAGACCTGTCCGGCGACGCCGCCCGCACCCGCTACGAGCACGGCTACCCCGCGGGCACGGTTCCTTCGCTGCTGCGGTTCGACACCGCGCTCTACGCCGGCAGCGCGGAACTGAAGTTGCTGGTCTGGGATTTCCACAAGACCGAACTGGAGCTGGCCGCCGCGCAAGAACGGGTGGAAACAGCTCGAACCGCCGTGGATCGCAAGCGGCAAGAAATCGTCTTCGAAACCGCGCGGTTGTACTTGCAGACGCT
>JBMFPL010000057.1:0-12878 GCA_049969115.1 Bryobacteraceae bacterium
GCCTTATGCAAGCGGGCACCATCACGCGGCGTGCGGCATGCCTGCTCGTGCTGGCGCTGGCGCTGCCCGGCGCGGCGCAGTCCCCTCGCGCGGTTTTCCCAGGCAAGGATTGGGAGCGCGTCCGTGAACCGGAAGCGGCGGGCTTTTCACGACGCCGGCTGGAAGCGCTGCGCGCGTACCTGCGAACCCTGGACACCACTGCCATGATGGCAGTAGCCGGCGGGCGCGTGGTGTTCGACTACGGCGACATCACCCGCCTCAGCTATCTTGCCAGCGTGCGCAAGAGCGTGCTGGCCATGCTGTACGGCAACTACGTCGCCTCGGGCAAGATCCGCTTGAACATGACCTTGCGCGAGCTGGGATTCACGGACCTGGGCGGGTTGCTGCCCATCGAGCAGGAAGCGACCATCGAGCATCTGCTCACGGCGCGCAGCGGCATCTACCACCCGGCTTCCAACCCGGGCGACTCGACGGCGATGGCGCCTCCGCGCGGCTTGCAGAAGCCGGGTACTTACTTCCTTTACAACAACTGGGATTTCAACGCCGCGGGCGCGATCTTCGAGCGGCTGACGGGGCGTGACATTTACGACGCGCTGGAAACCGACCTGGCGCGGCCCATCGGCATGCAGGACTTCGACCGCTCCAGGCAGCAGAAATCCGGCGATCTGAAACGTTCGATGTACCCGGCCTACCACATGTGGCTTTCCACCCGCGACATGGCGCGGCTGGGTTACTTGATGCTGCGCGAGGGCAACTGGGCTGGCCGCCAGGTGATCCCGCGGGAATGGGCGCGCAAGATCGTCACGCTGGTGACGCCGCTGCGGGAGCTGAATCCACTATCGCAGCGCGAAAACGCGTATGGCACGGGCCAGTTGTGGGGCTACGGCTACATGTGGTGGGTTTGGGACGCCCCGGGCAACCGTGGACCGATGGCCGGGGCGTACACGGGCGTAGGAGCTTACGGGCAGTACATTACGGTGCTGCCCGCACTGGATCTGGTCGTGGTGCACAAGACCGATCCCGAGCAGCCGCGCCCGGGCGCTGCCGGCATCGAAGCGCGACCGCGGTCGGTGACTGGGACGGAGTACTTTACCGCCTTGCAGTTGCTCATCGCGGCACACTGCGGCGATCGCTGCCGCTGATGCTGGAGGCGGTCGCGGCCTTCAACCCTGGCCATGGCCACAGAGGCTTGTGTTTCACCCCGTGGTGCGGTCGATCGCTTCCCGGCGCTGGTGCTACACTCGCCTGCCGCTGACTTGGCGCACCCCGTGGCTGCTCCCTTCGGTACGTGCGAGCCCGGCCGCTGCCGCCTTCTGTTACACTGGGATGCCGGCTATGGCGATCAGCAAGGAACTGCTGGAGATCCTGGTCTGCCCTGTCTGCAAGCAGCCGGTCGAGCTGAAGCCTGACGAGAGCGGGTTGAAGTGCGTGGCCTGCAAGCGCGTCTACCCTATCCGCGATGACATTCCGGTGATGCTGGTAGACGAAGCCGTCATCGAGGAGTGAAGGCCCGGGCCAAGCTGCTGGATAGGCTGCCGGCGGGCACCCGGGTGCTTGTCATCCGGTTGCGCTCGCTGGGCGATTGCGTGTTGACCACGCCGGCGCTGGAGCTGCTGAAGCGTCACCGGCCGGACTTGCGCGTGGCGGTGATGGTCGAGGAGCGGTTCCGCGCCGTCTTCGAAGGCAACCCGGACGTGGAGGCGACGCTGGCGCCGAAGCCCGGGGCCGCGCTGGGCTGGCGCGCCCGACTGTGCCTGAACCTTCATGGGGGCCCGCGGAGTGCGTGGTTGACTGCGGCCTCGCTGGCGCGGTGGCGAGCGGGATTCGGGCATTACCGTTACCGCTGGTTGTACAACCTCCGGGTCCCGACCGCGCAGGAGATCCTGGGGGTGAGGCGGAAGGTTCACACCGCGGAACACATCGCATCGGCAATGTTTTATCTGGGCGTGCCCCGCGACGAGGTGCCGCGCGCCCGCCTCTTCGCCCAGCCCGGTCCACGGTCCCGCGGGCGCCCCTACGCGGTGATCCACCCGCTGGCTTCGAGTCCGTCCAAGACCTGGCCCGCCGAGCGTTTCCTCGGCATCGCGCGGCGCATCGAGCAAGAGTGGGACTGGGAGCCGGTCTTCATCGCGGGCCCGGGCGAGGACCTGAGCGCGTTCGCGAGTTACCGTTGCGTGAAGGGCGCGTCGCTAGCCGAAGTGAAAGCCTTGCTGGCAGGGGCTGAGCTGTTCGTGGGTAACGATTCGGGGCCCGCGCACATGGCGGCCGCGCTGGGACGGCCGGTGCTGGTGATCTTCGGCGATTCGGACGTCGAGGTGTGGCGGCCGTGGAAGACCGTCAACGAGATCGTGGTGGCGCGCGGGGGCATCGAGAAGGTGAGCGAAGCGGAAGTCTTCGGCGCGCTGCTACGCTTGAGGATGGCGGCATGAAAGACCTGTCGCGGCTGCTCGGCTACGTGCGCCCCTACTGGGTTGCCCTGGCCGCCTCCGTGCTGCTGATGGCGCTGGCAGGCGCGGCCCACGCCATGATCGCGCTGCTGGTGGGGCCCGTCTTCGATCGCGTGCTGAACCCCAGCGCGCCCAACGTGCCGGTGCAATTGTTCACCATCCCGGGCCTCGGCAAGTCCATCTACCTGCACCAGTTCGTACCGGAAGGGATCCGGAACGTGTGGACCATGGTGGCCTTCGGGATTCTCAGCACCTTCCTGGTTAAAGGCGCGGCCGATTACGCGGGCAACTACCTGGTGAACTTCGTGGGGCTGTCGGCCGTGACCGACCTGCGACAGCGCGTCTTCGACAAGGTTCTGCGCCACGGCTTCCAGTTCTTCGAAATGCATTCGACAGGCCGCCTGATTTCCTCGATCATGAACGACATCGACAAGGTACAGGTGGCGACCTCGCACATGCTGGCCGATTTCCTGCGGCAGTCCTTCGCGGTGGTGTGGCTGCTCATGGTGCTGCTGTACAACGACTGGAAGCTGGCGCTGGTCAGCCTGAGCTTGCTGCCGTTCGTTTTGCTGCCCACCGCCCGGATCGGGCAGAGGATCCGCCGCACCACGCGCAAAGCGCAGGACGCGGCCGCAGAGCTGACCCACATCTTGCAGGAAGCGCTGGCGGGCTACCAGGTGGTGAAGTCGTTCAACGCCGAAGACTACGAGTCGCGGCGCTTCCGTGCGGCGGCGCGCCGGCTGCGATCCAGCAACCTGCGCTACGTGGCCCAGCAGGCGCTGGCCTCGCCGCTGATCGAGTTCTTCGGAGCCGTGACCATCGTCGCGCTGCTCACTTACGCGCGCAACCAGATCAAAGCGGGCGCCATGACCACCGGGCAGTTCACCAGCTTCGTCATCGCGTTGCTGATGCTCTACGAGCCGGTGAAGCGGCTTACCGGTATCCACAACATCTTCCAGCAGGCTCTGGGCGCCTCCCAGAAGGTGTTCGAGTACCTGAGCCGCGACGAGGAGGTGCGGGAGCGACCGGGCGCCAGGCCCCTGGAGCGTTTCGAGCACTCCATCGTCTATGACCGAGTCTCGTTCCATTACCCCGGTTCGCCCAACGGCTTTCTGCTGGAAGACATCCAACTGGAGGTGAAACGCGGCGAGGTGGTGGCGGTGGTGGGTCCGAGCGGCGCGGGCAAGACGACCCTGGTGAACCTGCTGCCACGCTTCTACGACGTCACCAGCGGGGCCGTGCTCATTGACGGTCACGATGTCCGCGACCTGCGGCTGGCCTCGCTACGGTGGCTGGTGGGGATCGTGGCGCAGGACACCTTCCTCTTCAACGATACCGTGGCCAACAACATCCGCTACGGGCGGCCGGAGGCCAGCCTCGAAGAAGTGCGGGAAGCGGCGCGCAATGCCCTGGCCGAGGAATTCATCCTTGCCTTGCCGCAGGGCTACGACACGGTGATCGGCGAGCGCGGCGTGAAGCTGAGCGGCGGTCAACGGCAGCGGATCGCCATCGCCCGGGCGCTGCTTAAGAACGCGCCCATCCTCATTCTGGACGAGGCCACTTCGCATCTGGACACCGAGTCGGAGCTGCTGGTGCAGCGCGCCCTGGCTAACCTCATGGCCGGCCGCACCGTGATCGTGATCGCGCACCGGCTTTCCACCGTGCGGCGCGCGGACCGCATCGTGGTGCTGGAGCGGGGCCGCATCGTGGAGACGGGACGGCACGAGGAGCTGGTGGCCGCGGGCGGCGTCTACCAGCGGCTGCACGAGTTGCAATTCTTGGAACCTGACCCGCTGGTGAACTCATGAGTGTGCGTAGCATGACGGGATACGCGGCGGTGCGCCGCCCGCTGGACGGCGCCGAACTGTCGGTGAGCGTGCGGGCCGTGAATCACCGCGGCCTCGACATGCACGTGCACTTGCCGCCCGAGCTCGAGCGTTTCGAGCCGGCTCTGCGCGCGGTGGTCAAGCGGCGCGTGGCCCGGGGGCATTTGCAGATCCAGATCCGGCTGGTGCAGGAGCGGCGCCAGGCCCCGGTGCTGCTCAACCTCACGCTGCTCGATGCCTACCTGACCGCGTTCCGCCGGGCGGCGGCGGTGCACGGGCTGCACGGGGAGCCGGATCTGAACTCGGCGCTGCGGCTGCCCGGAATGTTCCAGATCGTCGAGGAAGAGCCGCCCGTGCAAATGGAGGCCCTACTGGCCGAAGCCCTGGAGGAAGCGCTGGCGGCGCTGAACGAGCAGCGCGAGCGCGAAGGCCGGGAGATCGCAGCCGAGCTGCGTGCGCGCAACGCCTCGATCCAGGGATACGTGGACCGCATGGAGCAACTGCGCGGGCCCGCCCTGGCGGCGCTGGAAGCGCGCATGAGACAGCGAGTGCAGGAGCTGCTGGAAGGAACTTTGCCCGATCCCCAGCGGCTGGCCCAGGAGATCGCGTTCCTGGCCGAACGCAGCGACATCAGCGAGGAAATCAGCCGGCTGAAGATCCACGCCGCGCAGGTCCAGGAGCTGCTCGACAAGGGCGGCGAAATCGGCAAGAAACTGGACTTCCTGCTCCAGGAAATGCAACGCGAAACCAATACCATCCTGGCCAAGACGGCAGGCACAGGTGAGGCAGGAATCGCGATCACTGACCTGGCCCTGGCCGCCAGGGCGGAAATCGAAAAGCTGCGCGAGCAGGCGCTGAATCTGGAATGAACCTCACCGGGCCAACCGCAGAGGGGGCGCACGCGCGCGCGCCTATCGTTTTCATCGTCTCCGGCCCGTCGGGTTCGGGCAAGTCCACGCTGGTGCGCGCGGTCCTGGCGAGCGTGCCTGGCCTGATCTTTTCGGTCTCTTACACCACACGCCGGCCGAGGGGCGCTGAGCGCGAAGGTGAGCACTATCACTTCGTGAGCCGTGACGAATTCGAGCGCCGGCTGGAGCAGGGCGAGTTCCTCGAGTGGGCCGAGGTTTTCGGGAACTATTACGGCACTCACCGGGACTACCTCGAGCGCGCGGCCGAGCGCGGCTGCGACCTGGTGCTGGACATAGACGTGCAGGGTGCGAGACAATTGAAAAGGAAGATACCCGAAGCAGTCTCCGTCTTCATCGTGGCGCCCTCGCGCGAAGAGCTGGAACGGCGCCTGCGCGGCCGCTCGGAGGATAGCCAAGAGGCCATCCGGCGCCGGCTAGGCGAAGCGGCGCGGGAGATGTCGGCCTACCGCGAATACGATTACGTGGTGGTTAACGACCAGGCAGGGGAGGCGGCGCGACGGCTAGCCGCGATCATCGAGGCCGAGCGTCTGCGGCGCAGCCGGATGGTGCCGGTGGTGGAGGCCATTCTGGCCCAATTCCAGGGCTGAGTGCGCCGGGGACGCCGGTCTTCGGAGCGAGGAAAGCGAGTTCGTATGCCTGAGTCCACGCATCGTGACAACCTGATCGCCATCCCTGACGATCCCGAGCAAAGCACTTACCGTTTCATCATCGTGGCGGCCAAGCGCGCCCGCCAGCTCCAAAGCGGGCAGAGGCCGCTGCTGCCCACGGCCTCCAAGAAGCCCACCGTGACTGCCATGGAGGAAGTGCGCCGCGGGCTGGTCAAGTGGGAGGATCCGGCCCGGCAGCCCAAACGGGCCGAAGAGCCGGCAGAGGAAAAGCTGTTGGGCGGTCTGGATACGCCATGAACTTGGTGCTCGGCGTGGGCGGCGGCATCGCGGCTTACAAGGTCGCGGAGCTGGCCCGCCTGCTGATGGAGCGCGGTCATAACGTGCAGGCGGTGATGACCCGCGCTGCGCAGGAGTTCGTGCGGCCACTCACCTTCGCCGCTCTCACCGGGCGCAAGGTAATTACCCGCCTGTTCCCGGCCGAAGGCGCCTCGGAGACGCTGGAGAGCGCCACCGAGCACATCCGCGTGGCGCAAGAGTGCGAGCTGCTGGTGGTGGCGCCGGCGACGGCCGATTTGCTGGCGCGCTTCGCCCACGGCATCGCGGACGAATTCCTCACCGCGTTGTACCTGGCGTTCGCGGGGCCGGTGGTCCTGGCGCCGGCAATGAACGCGAACATGTGGCGCCACCCGGCGACCCAGGCCAATGTGGAGACGCTGCGCCGGCGGGGCCATACCATCGTCGAGCCCGAGGAAGGCCCACTCGCCTGCGGGATGATGGGGCCGGGACGGCTGGCCGAACCGGCGCGGATTGTGGAGGCGGTCTCCCGCATCATCGCGCGCAGCCGGGACTTGGAAGGCGAGTGCGTGCTGGTCACGGCGGGGCCGACGCAGGAGCCGCTCGATCCGGTCCGGTTCATCTCGAATCGCTCCAGCGGGAAGATGGGTTATGCGCTGGCGGAAGCCGCCCTGGCGCGCGGGGCGCGCGTCATTCTGATCAGCGGCCCCGTGCACCTGAGCCCACCGGCGGGAGCGGAAGTCCTGCGGGTGGAGACCGCCGAGCAGATGCGGCGGACGGTGCTCGAGCGGCTGTCCGAAGCCACCATCGTGATCAAGGCCGCGGCGGTAGCCGATTATCACCTGGCCCAAGTTCCCACGCAGAAGCACAAGAAGTCGGCCGCGCGCTGGTCGCTCGAGCTGGATCCCACGCCCGACATTCTCGCCGAGATCGGGCGGATCAAGGGCGACCGGCTGCTGGTGGGCTTCGCGGCGGAAACCGAGAACCTGCTGGAGGAAGCTCGGCGCAAGTTGCTGGCCAAGAACTGCGACATGCTGGTGGCCAACCGCGTGGAGGAGGCCTTCGGCGCGGAGGACAACCAAGTCACGCTTCTGACACGGCTGGGCGAGACTGTTGAGCTGCCGCGGGCTTCCAAGCGCGAGCTGGCCGATCGCATCTTCGACCATCTGGTGCGGCTCCGCTTGAGTCTGCACGCGGCCGGCTAGAGATCCGCCGGGACTCGTGCTGGTGCCGTCCCCGGCTTCGAGCTTTACCGTCTGGCCGGGCGGATTGGCTCCGGTTGCCGTCCCTCGACGACGCGGTGCTATAGTCCGAGCCATGGATCCCGAGCTCCTCCGCAGGTACCTGAGTTATTTCCAGGATCTGGGCATCCGGGAGCTTTACCGGCGCGCCGCGCCGCCAGTGGAACCGGAGCCCGCAGTGGTCGCGGAACCCCCGGCGGCGTCAGCTCCGGGCCTGTTCGCAGAGGGCGTGGGCGGTGTGCAGGGGGCGCTGCTGGTAGCGCCGGAGGCAGAAAAGCCCTCGGAAACGCTGGAACAAATTCGGGCGGACTTGGGCGACTGCAAGCGCTGTCGGCTGCATCAGGGGCGCACGCAGATCGTCTTCGGCGACGGCAATCCCCAAGCGCGGCTGGTCTTCGTGGGTGAGGGGCCCGGTGCGGAGGAAGACGCGCAGGGCATCCCCTTCGTCGGCCGCGCCGGTCAGCTCCTGACGCAAATGATCGAGAACACGGCGCGCCGCGAGGGGATCCCGTTGCTGCGCCGCGATGTCTACATCTGCAACGTGGTCAAGTGCCGGCCCCCCGGCAACCGTACGCCCGAGGCCGATGAAATCGAGGCGTGCAGCCCCTTCCTGTTCCGACAGCTCGCCGCCATCAGCCCCAAGGCCATCTGCGCACTGGGCGCCACCGCGGCGCGTGCGCTGCTCGGCACGCGCGAGGGCGTCACCAAACTGCGCGGGCGCTGGTATCGCTGGCGCCACATCCCCGTCATGGTGACTTACCACCCGTCTTACCTGCTTCGGCCCTATAACCAGAACGCCAAGCGGGAAGCTTGGGAAGACTTCAAGAAGGTCCTTCACTATGTCTACGATTGAGCAGGCCCGCGGCCGCTTCATCAGTTTCGAAGGGCTGGACGGCAGCGGCAAGACCACGCAGATCGAACGCCTGGCGCGCAGGCTGCGCGAGCGCGGGCTCGAGGTGGTGATCGCCGTCGAACCAGGCGGCACTCGCGTCGGTGAGCAGATCCGCGCCATCCTGCTCGACGTCAACAACCACGGCTTGTCGCCGCAGGCCGAGCTGCTGCTTTACTTCGCCTCGCGAGCGCAAAACGTGGTCGAGGTGATCCGGCCGGCGCTCGCCCGCGGGGCGGTGGTGCTGGCCGATCGCTTCACCGACTCGACCATGGCCTATCAGGGCTACGGACGCGGGTTGGGCGAGGAAGTGGTGCGGGATCTGCACCGTATCGCCTGTGGCGACTTGGAGCCGGACCTGACTCTGCTGCTGGACGTCGAGCCGGAGGCGGGCCTGGCCCGGGCGCGCGGCCGTGGCGCGCTGAATCGCATGGACGACCAGGCGCGAGAGTTCTACCGCAGAGTCCGCGCGGGCTACCTGGAGATGGCCCGGCGGTCGCCGGAGCGCTTCCGCCTGCTAGACGCCAGCCTAGGCGTGGACGAGGTGGCGGCCCGGGTGTGGGACGTGGTAGCGAGCTTTCTCAGGCTTTGAAATCAAGTGGTTAGCCTGATTCGTGGGCGGCCCGCAGATTGTCTTGCGGCCAATATTGACAATTGCGTACATTTTCGCTATCCTGAATCCAGACCACCCATTGCGACGGCCCCGCTGACCGGAGGCCGACGAGGAGGCAAGGCCAGCATGAGCAGCGCGACCCAGGACATTCAGGCCCTGACCGAGCAGGAATACAAGTACGGCTTTGAAACGCCCATCGAGACCGAGGCGTTTCCGCCCGGCTTGAACGAGGATATCATCCGCGAGATCTCGCGGCGCAAGCGTGAGCCGGAGTTCCTGCTCCAGTGGCGGCTCAAGGCTTACCGGCACTGGCTGACCATGAAAGAGCCGACTTGGGCCAACGTGAAGTACCCGCCGATCGACTACCAGAAGATCGTGTACTTCGCGGCGCCAAAAGGCTGGAAGAAGGGGCCGAAGAGCCTGGACGAAGTGGATCCCGAGCTGTTGCGCACTTACCAGAAGCTGGGGATCCCGCTCGACGAGCAGGAGCGGCTGGCAGGCGTGGCGGTGGACGCGGTCTTCGACAGCGTCTCTGTAGCCACCACCTTGCAGGAGAAGCTGGCCGGGCTGGGCATCATCTTCTGTTCGTTTTCCGAGGCCGCCGAGAAGTATCCCGAGCTGGTCGAGCGGTACCTGGGATCGGTGGTGCCTTACACGGATAACTTTTTCGCGGCGCTGAACTCGGCGGTCTTCAGCGACGGCTCGTTCTGCTATGTACCCAAGGGAGTGCGCTGCCCGGTCGAGCTTTCCACTTACTTCCGGATCAACGCCCGCGATACCGGGCAATTCGAGCGGACGCTGATCATCGCCGACGAAGGCGCGTACGTAAGCTATCTGGAAGGCTGCACCGCCCCCATCCGCGACTCCAATCAGTTGCACGCGGCGGTGGTGGAGTTGGTGGCGCATGATTACGCGACCATCAAGTACTCAACGGTGCAGAACTGGTACCCCGGCGACAAGCAGGGCCGCGGCGGCATTTATAACTTCGTGACCAAGCGCGGCAAGTGCCTGGGCAAGTATTCCAGAATTTCCTGGACGCAACTGGAGACCGGCTCGGCCATCACCTGGAAGTATCCGAGCTGCCTGCTCATTGGCGAGGGCTCGGTGGGCGAGTTCTATTCAGTCGCGGTGACCAACAACTACCAGCAAGCGGACACTGGCACCAAAATGATCCACATCGGCCGCAACACCCGCTCGACCATTGTGAGCAAGGGAATTTCGGCAGGCCACGGGCAGAACAGCTATCGCGGCATGGTGAAGATCATGAAGGGCGCCGAGAACGCGCGCAACTTTTCGCAGTGCGACTCCATGCTGCTGGGCAACCACTGCGGCGCGCATACCTTCCCGTACCTGGAAGTCAGGAATCCCACGGCGCGTGTGGAGCACGAGGCCTCGGTGTCGCGCATCGGGGAGGACCAGATCTTCTACTGCCGGCAACGCGGCATCTCGACCGAAGACGCCGTGTCCATGATCGTGAGTGGCTTCACCCGCCAGGTTCTCCAGGAGCTGCCCATGGAGTTCGCGGTGGAAGCGCAGAGACTGCTGAGCGTCAGCCTGGAAGGCAGCGTCGGCTGAGCCAGCGGCGGCATCCAATCTTATGGGAGCGAACAGGCGATCATGCTCGAGATAAGGGATTTGCACGTCAGGGCGGGCGAGAATACCATCCTGCGCGGGGTGAATTTGAAGGTGGGCGCGGGTGAGGTCCACGCGGTTATGGGTCCAAACGGATCGGGCAAGAGCACGCTGGCCCAGGTGATTGCCGGGCGCGATCTCTACGAAGTCACCCGCGGCGAGATTCTCTTCGAGGGCAAAAATCTGCTGGAGCTTTCGCCCGAAGAGCGCGCCCGCGAAGGCATCTTCCTGGCCTTCCAGTACCCGGTCGAGATCCCGGGCGTGAGCAACCTTTACTTTCTGCGCACGGCGCTCAACTCCATCCGCAGACACCGGGGCCTGGAAGAGCTGGACGTGATGGATTTCATGGAGCTTGTCAAAGAGCGCGTCAAACGGCTGGGGATGAACGAGGCGCTGCTCGAGCGCCGTCAACGAGGGCTTCTCCGGAGGGGAAAAGAAGCGCAACGAAATTCTCCAGATGGCGGTGCTGGAGCCGAAGCTGGCCATTCTGGACGAAACCGATTCCGGGCTTGACATTGACGCTCTCAAGGCGGTGGCGGCGGCGGTGAACGCCATGCGCAGCCCGGAGCGGGGGATCCTGGTGATTACGCACTACCAGCGGCTCCTGGAATACGTGGAGCCCGACTTCGTGCACGTGATGGCGGATGGCCGCCTGGTGCGCTCCGGCGACAAGGAACTGGCGCGGGAGTTGGAGCGCCAGGGCTACGCCTGGCTGGAGGAACACGCCGCGCTGGCACAGGAGGACCGCTGATGGCCACGGCTGCCACGGGATTCCAGCAGAGCCACGATACCTGGCTGGCAGCCTTCCTTGACTGGGAAAAGCACCTGGCCAACGATTGCCCGTGGTGGTTGCATGGCCTGCGGCGCATGGCGCTGGCCCGTTTTGCCGAACTGGGCTTCCCCACCACGAAAGTCGAGGAGTGGAAGTACACCAACCTCGTGCCTCTCGCCCAAACAGTCTTCGAGCCCGCCCGGGGGCCCGCTCGAAAACCGCGACTCAGCGCCGGCTGGCTGGACAGCTTGGATGCGTGGTTTGTGCGCACCGTGAACGGTCACCCGGTGACCCTGCCTTCCCATCGCCTGCTCAAGGTCCGCTCCTTGCGCCGCGCATGGCAGGAGGGACCGGAACTGCTACAGCAGCATTTCGCGCGTTATGCGGCCTTCGACCGCCACGCCTTCGTGGCCTTGAATACGGCTTTCTGCGACAACGGAGTGCTGATTGAAATTGCCCCGGGCACCGTCCTGGAGCGCCCGGTCGTCGTAATCCACCATCTGGAGCCCGGGGAGCGACCGCTCGCCAGCCATCCGCGAACGCTGGTGCTGGCCGGCGCCAATAGCCAGGCCCAGATCGTCGAAGCCTGGCTGGGACCGGACGGGCAGGTTTACTTGAGTAATTCGGTGAGCGAGTTGCTGGCCGGCGATGGGGCGGTGCTGGACTATGTCAGGCTGGAGATGGAGGGCGACCAGGCGTTCCACTTCGCCGCCTTCCACGCTCGCCAGCTCCGCTCCTCGACTCTGGCGGTCCACACCGTATTGCTCGGCGGCAGCCTGGTGCGCAGCGAGATCGGTGTGGTGCTTGATGGCGAGGGCGCTTCGACCACGCTGAACGGCCTGTATTTAGCCAAGGGCCAGCAGCACATGGACAACTACACCACGCTCGAGCACGCCCAGCCGCACGCCACAAGCTTTGAGTTGTACAAGGGCATCCTGGATGGCCACAGCGAGGGCGTCTTTCACGGGCGCATTATCGTGCGGCCGGAGGCACAGAAGACCGACGCCATCCAGCGCAACAAGAACCTCCTGCTCAGCCAGGACGCGGTGGTCAACACCAAGCCGCAACTGGAGATTTACGCCGACGACGTACGCTGTACGCACGGGGCGACGGTGGGGCAGGTGGATGCGGACGCGGTGTTTTACCTCCGTTCGCGGGGCGTGGGTCACCGCGAGGCGCGCCGGTTGCTCACCCTGGCCTTCGCACAGGAAATCACCGGCCAGGTGAAACCCGAGGCTCTGCGCGAGCCCCTGGCGGCCGAGCTGCTTGCGCGATTGGACGACCCCCAGGTGGCAGCGCGATGAGCACCGCAGGCGCTACCAGCTACCGCCAGGTCGCAGCCGGCTACGACGTGGCGCGAGTGCGCGCCGATTTCCCCGCGCTTGATCAACTCGTTAACGGAAGGCCCCTGGTATACCTGGATAACGCCGCCACCACGCAGAAACCGCGCGCGGTAGTAGAGGCCCTTACGGCCTTTTACACCAGGGATTGCGCCAACGTGCACCGCGGCGTCCACGCTTTGAGTCAGCGGGCCACCGAGGCCTACGAGGACGCGCGGCGCGTGGTGGCCGAGTTACTCGACGCTGCCCCCGCCGAAATCGTTTTCACCCGCGGCACCACTGAAGCC
>JBMFPL010000058.1:0-12830 GCA_049969115.1 Bryobacteraceae bacterium
GAAAGCCACTAGGCACCCGGTCAGGCGAGCGCCATCTGCTTGCCCCGGCTGCCGCGTTGCGTTCTCTGGGATGCCCGGCCGCGGCCGGGCGACAGCGCTGGGGCAAACCAAGCGTCGGTGTCGCAGTCTGGCGCGGGCGTCGTCTCGCACCTCAAGCCCTCGCGCGCCAGTTTCTGCGGGTATCACGGCAAACTCGCCGGCAACCGGCGCACTCCGCCGCCAGGCTACGGCTTCACGCCCGGCGCGTGCTGCGCGCGCTGCTGGTGCGGCCGACCTCGACCGCCAGTCCCGCCTCGGCGGTGGCATAGAGCGGCAGAGGCAAGTCGTACCACTTCGCCATTTCCGAAAGCGGAATGCCTTCGACTTCTCGGTAGAAGATCAGGCGTCCTTGCGCGGGATCCAAGTCTACGCAAATATGATCCCCGCCCGCGATCTGCTCGGTCGCGATCAGGTTGGAAAGCGGTTGCACCAGCAATCGCTCCACCGCCCTCTTCAGGTGGCGGGCGCCATATTTGAGGTCCACGCCTTCGCGCAGCACGAACTCCTTGGCCGCGTCGGTGAGACTGAACACGAACGGCTGCGCCGAGGAAAGAAAAATCCGCCGCTGCAACATGCGCAGCTCGATTTCCAGCACTTGCTTGAGTTCGGCCTCGCCCAGCGGCCGGAAGACCACGATTTTATCCAGCCGGTTGACGAACTCGGGCGTGAACTTGCGGCGCACCGCCTCCATTCCGGCCTGCGAGATCTTGCTTTCCAGGCGTGTATCAGGGGCGCCCTGAGGAGCCCGCTGGAAACCGAGCCTGGGCGAAACCAGCGCGCTCATCTCGGCCGCGCCCACGTTACTGGTCATGAAAATCATGGTGCGCGAGAAGTCTACCCTACGGTTGTCTCCCAGCGTGAGCGTGGCCTTGTCCAAGATGCCCAGCAGCAGGTTCCACAGCGCGTCGCTCGCTTTTTCGATTTCGTCGAACAGCACGAAGCTGAGCTTGAGCCGGTCGGTGTGGAACTGGTCGAGAACCTCCTGGCTGAGCAGGGGATGGGTTTCGCGGTGGCCGAGGTAGCCAGGGGGCGAGCCGATCAGCTTGGCGATCTCATGGCTGTGCTGGAATTCGGCGCAGTCAATCTTGATCACCGCGCGCGGCGATCCCATGAGGATCTCGGCGGTGGCTTCCACGATGCGCGTCTTGCCGGAGCCGGTTGGCCCCAGAAACAGCAGGATGCCGGCCGGGCGGCCCGGCGGGGCCATGCCCGTCAGGTACATCTGGTAAAGCTTGACGATCTGCTGGATGGCTTCCTCCTGCCCCACGATCAGGCGGCGGAGGCCAGCCTCCAGCCGTTCGGCGTCGCGGCCGGTGCGTTGCGGGTCCAGCAATCGGGCTCGCCCCGTCATAATGGCCTCTCGGGCGGCTCGGGCCGGCGATGCCTGCCGTGGCCTGCCTCGCCGGCCGCTCGCCGCTCGCTTTCTCTTATCGGCGGATCGGCACGCGGTCGTTATGGGGCGTGACGCTCACCTGCGCGGCTTGCTGGGACGCACCTCCACCCGGCTGACCAGGGTACGCGCCGGCATGCGCAGCATGAAAAGGACGATCTGGGCGATGTCTTCGGGCGCGATCTTCCAATCCTCGGGGCCGCTCTGCCCGAACTCGGTAGCTACGCTGCCCGGCATGATGGTGGCCACGCGGATGTTTTCGTACCGGTAGTCCAGCATCACCGCCTCGCTGAAGCCGTTCAATCCGAACTTGGATGCGTTATAAGCCGCGCCACCCGCGAACGGGCTCTTGCCCGCCAGGCTGCCGATGTTGATGACGAAGCCGCCGCCCCGCCGCTTCATGATGGGGATGGCGGCGCGCGTGGCGTGGAAAGCGCCCGTCAGGTTGGTCTCCATCGTGCGCCGCCAGTCATCCAGGCTCAGCTCGGCCGCGGGCGCGAACACGCCGACGCCTGCGTTGTTGACGAGAATGTCCACGCCCCCGAGCTCGCGCTCGACGAACACGAACAGATTTTCGACGTCTTCCCACCGGCCCACGTCCGCAGCCCGGCCGCAGATGCGGCCCAGCGGCGCCATCGCCTCCACGGCCCGGCGCACACCCTCTTCCGTGCGACCGCAAATGGCCACGGCGGCGCCTTCGCGCAGCAACGCCTCGGCGATGGCGCGTCCGATGCCCCGCGTGCCACCGGTCACCACTGCAACCTTGCCTTCCAGAAAGCCGCTCATGTACCCGATTATGCCCTCGGCGGCCTCGCGCGCACCCAAACCGCCCGCTGCCCACGCTGCCGCAGCCACGGGCAGGGATGCCCCCTCCCGGTGCGGAAGGCGCTTGAGCCAGCAGACAAAGAGAACTATACTGGCCAGGAAAGGGTGGGGCAATGAAGGGGCCACTCGTCATTTTTGCGGTTCTTTCGCTCCTGACGCCGGTTCCGGCCCAGGATCCGCGCGGCAGCATCGTGGGCCAGGTTACCGATCCCACCGGGGCGGTCGTGCCTGGCGTGACGGTGAGGCTCACGCACCTGGAAACCCACGTCACGCTCACGGCGGTGAGCAACGACCAGGGAAACTACGAAGCGCATTATCTGCCCACGGGCAGCTACCGCATCGGCGCGGAGAAGGCCGGCTTCAAGACCTGGACCCGCGCGCCGGTCGAGGTGCGCATCGGCGATCGGGTCCGCGTGGACATCCAGCTCGAAGTGGGCAACGTGGCCGAAACCGTCGAGGTGGTGGCGCAGGCACCCGTGCTGGAAGCCTCGACCGGGCACATAGGACAGGTGCTCGATAGCAGGACGTTCGCCAGCCTGCCCATGCGCTCGGGCAGCATCGCCTGGCTGTACTCCATGGCGCCGGCCACGGTGTGGACCGCGCTGCCTTACGACGGCCCTTGGAACATTGACCAGTCCTCCAACATAGCCGTCGCCGGAACGCCGCGCGGGCAAGGCATGGAGTTCACGGTGGACGGCGTCAGCAACAATTCCTACGCGGGAGGTACGGCCTTCGTCCCGCCGCCGGACATGGTGGCTGAGGTGCGCGTGGATGCCGCCAGCTACGACGCCGCCATCGGGCATTCGGCGGGAGCCTCAGTCAATGTCAGCCTGAAATCGGGCACCAATGCTTTCCGGGGCACCCTGGGGGCATCGGTTTCCTCCGGCCCCATGATGACCCGGAACTTCTTCACCAACCGGTTTATCTTCGATCCCACAACGGGGCCCATCACGCCGGAAAAAATCAAGGCCAACACGCCTTCCACACGCTGGTTGCGCTACAGCGCCTCGGTAGGGGGCCCCGTCTACATCCCGAAGCTGTACGACGGGCGCAATAAGACCTTCTGGCAATTCGGCTACCAGACGCACAATCGGCGCAGGCCGGTCGCCACCGTGCATACCGTGCCGACGCCCGAGCAGGCGCGGGGCGACTTTTCGGCCCTGCTGGCGCTTGGCCCGCAGTACCAGATCTACGATCCCTTCACAACCCGGCCGGCAGGAGGAGGACGCTTCCGCCGGGATCCCTTGCCGGGCAATATCGTACCCGCCGGCCGGATTGACCCCGCAGCCAGAAATATCCTCAAGTACTATCCCGCCCCCAACCAGGCGGGCACCGCGGACTTCCTCAACAACTACGCCCGCACCCGGCAAGAAAGCCAGGACCTCTACCAGCCTGTGGCGCGCCTGGATCACAATTTCAGCGAAAAATACCGCATCTTCGGGCGCTATTCCCACTCAGACTTCTACGGCCATTTCGATCAGCTCATCGCGGGCAGCAATGTGCGCGGACGGCGGCGCCAGCGACCCCACCGCGGCGTGGCCTTGGACAACATCGTCGTGCTCAACCCTAGCGTGGTTGTCGACGTGCGCTACGGCTTCACCTGGTTTCAGGAGTACCAGACCTTCGACAACATGGGCTGGAACTTGAAGGAGTTCGGCCTGCCCGATTCCCTGATCGCTCAGCTCGACCCCCGGGGCATCAGTTTCCCGGTAATCAATGTGAGCGGCATGCTCGAGTTGGGCAATAACGGCGGCTTCTCGGAGAAGTACTACACCCATTCGCTGCTGGCGGTAACCAACTGGACCAAGGGTAACCATGGCGTCAAATGGGGCTTGGACGGGCGGCTGATGATGGACAACTCCCGGAACTACGGAAACGTGTCTCCGGCTTATGAGTTCGGTAATACTTATACGCGAGGACCGCTGGACAATTCACCGGGCGCCCCGGGCTCCGGCCAGGGCCTGGCCAGCCTCTTGTTTGGCATTCCAACCGGCGGCGGCATTGACATCAACGACTCGCGGGCCGAGTCTTCACGTTTCATCGCCTTGTTTGTCCAGGATGACTGGCGGATCACCCGTAGGCTGACCCTGAACATGGGCCTGCGCTGGGAATTAGAAACCCCGGTCACTGAGCGCTACAACCGCTCCTCGCGGGACTTCGATTTTAAGACACCCAACCCGATCCAGCTCGAAGCCCAGGCCAATTATGCCCGGGCTCCCATTCCTCAGGTCCCGCCCGCGGAATTCCGCACCCTCGGCGGGCTCACCTTCGTGGGCGTGGGCAGCAACCCCCGCGGCTACCGCGATCCCTATTACCGCGCCTTTATGCCGCGCTTCGGGTTCGCTTACCAGCTACGGGACCGCGTGGTGCTGCGGGGCGGCTACGGGATTTTCTTCGGGCTTTTGGGCGCCGACTACACCGACGCCTCGCAGCCCGGCTTCAACCAGCGGACGACTTTGGTGGCCAGCCTGGATAGCGGACAAACCTATATTGCCTCGATCTCCAATCCTTTCCCCGGTGGGCTGGAGAAACCGCGCGGCGCGGCGGGCGGACTGAGAACCTTTCTGGGGCGCGCGCCAGGGTTCTTCGCCTCGGACGGACGCAGGCCTTACACGCAGCGCTGGAGTTACACCATACAGATCGAGCCCATGGCGCGCTCGGTCTTGGAAGTCGGCTATATCGGATCCCGCGGCACTCGCTTGCGCGCCTTGACCGCCATGAATCCCATCCCACGCCAGTACCTGAGCACGTTACCCGTGCGCGACCAGCCGGTCATTGATTTCCTCTCGGCCAACGTCGCCAACCCCTTCCGCGGCATCTCCGGTTTCGAAGGAACAGCTTTTTACGCGAGCACCAACACAACACGCGCGCAGTTGCTATTGGCCTACCCACATTTCACCAGCGGTTTGGGAACAGGCCTGCCCGCAGGCAGCAGTTGGTACCACGCCCTGACCGTCCGCTTCGAGCGGCGCTTGGCAGCGGGCTTGCAGGTGCAATCCAATTACACCTGGTCGAAGACCATGGAAGCGGTCAGTTACCTCAACGACACCGATTCCATCCCCGAACACGTGGTGAGCAACCTAGACCGCCCGCATCGGCTCACTGTGGCTGCTGTTTACGAGCTCCCCTTCGGCAAGGGGAAGCGGTTTGGTGGCAACGCCTCCGGCTTATTGAACCACCTGATTGGCGGCTGGCAAGTCAACGCCATCTACCAGGCGCAGAGCGGGCCGGGGTTGACCTTCGGCAACGTGATTTACACGGGCCGCTACCGAGACCTGAAGTTACCCGCGGAGGTGCGCAGCATCGACCGGTGGTTCAATACCGACGGTTTCGAGCGAAACTCTCAGCGCCAGCTCGCCTACAACATCCGCTACTTGCCCAGCCGCTTCGCATCCGTACGCGCCGATGGCATGAATCTCTGGGACCTTTCCGCGCACAAGAACTTCAAGATTTGGGAGCGGTTGACGCTACAGTTGCGCGGCGAGGCGGAGGGAGCCATGAACACGCCCAACTTTGCCGCCCCCAACACCACGCCCACCAGCACGCTGTTCGGGCGCGTAACGGCCACGCAAACGGGCCAGGAAGAGCGCCGCATCTTTGTGGGGCTGAAGCTGTTGTGGTAGATACGTTGCTAGCACAAGGAGGTAACCGCTATGCAGATTTCTCGTCGGGCATTCCTTGAGGCTGCGGGCGCTGCGCCGGCGCAAAGGAGGCTTGCCCGCGCCCAGGCGCAAGCCAGGCCTTCGGGTCGCCTCAACCTGGTCGTGATTGTGGTAGACACCTGGGGAGCCCACTGGTACGGCTGCTACGGCAACCATGAGGTGCGCACCCCGAACGTAGACGCGCTGGCCGCGCGCTCGGCGGTATTCGAGGAGGCCTTCGCCGAGGCGCTGCCTACCTTGCCTGCCCGGCGGGCACTGTACACGGGCCGGCAGATCTTTCCTTCCTACCTGGTGTTGCAGCGCGACGACCAGGTGAGGATCCGCGGCTGGCACGGGCTGTACGAGGAAGACGTGACGCTGGCAGAGACCCTGCGCGGGGCGGGTTACTTGACGGCGTGGATCAGCGACGTCTACCACCAGTTCAAGCCGGGTAAGAACTTCCACCGCGGCTTCGAATGCTGGCGCTACGTCCGCGGCCAGGAATCCGACCGCTGGGCCAGCGGGCCGCGCAGGGCAATAGACCTCAGCCGCTACCTGCACCCCTCGCAACGAACCGGGGCGGGAACGGACGTCACCGGTATGGCCTTGCCTAGCATGGCGCCCGGGGTATTGCAGTATCTGACCAACCGGAGCTGGTGGAAGAGCGAAGAGGACTGGCTGGCGGCGCGCGTCTTCAACGAAGCCGCCCAATGGCTCGACGACAATGCGGCCGAGAACCAGCCCTTCTATTTGCACGTGGAGTCATTCTCGCCTCATGAATATTGGGATCCGCCAGACTCTTTCTACCGGCAATACATGAAGTCCGACTACCGGGGTCCCCGGCTGATCTCGCCCCCGCCGACCACCAAGGATCTCTCACCGGTAGAGCTGGAACACGTGCGGGCTCTTTACCACGGCTTCGTGACCTTCGTTGACGACCGCATCGGCCGCTTCTTGCGGAAGCTCGAGGCGCTGGGCCTGGACAAGAATACGGTGATCGTTCTGACCGCGGATCACGGCACCATGCTCGGCCAGCAAGGGCAGATCCACAAGGGAGAGCAGAGGATCCGGACGCAGGTCACGCGGGTGCCGCTGATCATTTACCACCCGCAGCGCGGCTGGGCGGGCAAGCGCATCAAGGGCTTCGCCCTGCACACGGATGTCATGCCCACGGTGCTCGATCTGCTTGGGGTCACCGCTCCAAGACGGGTCACCGGCCACAGTCTGGTGGGCATGATCGAACGCGACGAGCGCTCGCCTTACGGGGACCGCATCGTCACCGGTTGGGGAGAGCATGGGGCGGTGCGCACGCCCGAGTGGTGCTATATCGGCCGGTGGAGCCGGGGGCCGCAGTTTGAGGAACTGTACGATTTGCGAGGCGATCCGGAGGAACTCAACAACGTGGCGAGCCAGCACCCCTCCGTGGTGAAGGAGCTGCGGGAGCATTTGCGCAAGCACGTGGAGGCAGGTTGGGAAGTCACGCGAGGCACCTTCGGCACCGTGCTGTTGGGGCCTTACGCCGGTTGACGGCCTGGCCGGATGGGACGGCGGCCGCTGGGCGGGCGCCGTGCGTTTCCGGGTCACTCAACCTCGCTTCTGCCAGCGGGTGCGCCCTGCGGCTTTCCAGAGGGAACGGCGTGGTAAGGGATGAGCGAGCCAGGTCGGGCGAGAGGTCGTTTTCGGCTTGCCCGCCGACGGTCGAGGATGCCGGGCGTGGGCGCGGAGCAGGCCGCGCAATGCGCGAGCGCGGGGTAGAGGCTGGGGCAACCATGCGGCCGCTGTGGGGCCGGCGCCTTTGCGGGACGGGACGCACGGCAGAAGAACCGCGGCCTCGGGCGCCTGTACGGGCGGTCTGGAACTGCTGGTCCAGCCTCGGGCAGCCAGGGATGCCCTCGTGAGAGCAATTGCCTCGGCCCCTGCATCGGGCGATAATAGAAGCAGGCCGGAGGCCATGATGCGGCCTGCCTTCAGCAACGGGCGGGGAGCGATAGAGTGAGACGCTCGGGTCAGGACGAGCCGGTACGCTGTTCCTTCTGCCACAAAAGCCAGGACGTCGTCGGACGACTGATCTCTTCTCCGGGTGATTACCCGCGCGTTTACATCTGCGACGAGTGCGTGGCGGTCTGCAATTCCATTTTGGAAGAAGACCGGCACGAGGCGACGCTTTCGGCGCCCCACAAGCTGCCCAAGCCCCAGGAGCTCAAAGAATACCTGGACCAGTACGTGATCGGGCAGGAAGCGGTGAAGAAGAAGCTGGCGGTGGCCGTCTACAACCACTACAAGCGCATCCACATGAGCCGCCAGCGGACCTCGGATGTCGAGCTCTCCAAATCCAACATACTGCTGATCGGGCCCACCGGCTCGGGCAAGACCCTGCTGGCGCAGACTCTGGCGCGCATCCTGGACGTGCCCTTCGCCATCGCCGACGCCACCTCGCTCACCGAGGCCGGCTATGTGGGCGAGGACGTGGAGAACATCATCCTGCGGTTGCTCCAGAACGCCGATTGGGACGTGCAGCGTTGCCAGCAGGGCATCATTTACATCGACGAGATTGACAAGATCAGCCGCAAGGACGAGAACCCGTCCATCACGCGCGACGTCTCGGGCGAGGGGGTGCAGCAGGCGCTGCTGAAAATCCTCGAGGGCACCATCGCCAACGTGCCGCCGCAGGGAGGGCGCAAGCATCCCCACCAGGAATTCACGCCGGTGGACACGACCAACATCCTGTTCATCTGCGGCGGGGCCTTCGTGGGCTTGGAAAAGATCATTGCCCGCAGGGTAGGCAAGAAGACTATCGGCTTTCTGGATCCGGAGCAGCGGGATGGCGTGCCGGCCGGGCGTCGAGACACCGATCTGCTGGCCCAGGTGCAGCCCGAGGACCTGATCAAGTTCGGCTTCATTCCCGAGTTCGTCGGCCGGCTGCCGGTGGTGGCGGTTCTAGAGGAGCTGGACAAGAACGCGCTGATCGAAATCCTCACCAAGCCCAAGAACGCGATCATCCGGCAATACCAGAAACTGTTCGAGTTCGAAAATGTTAAACTGAGATTTAGCGAGGATGCGCTGGAGGCCATCGCGACCCTGGCCTTGGAGCGCAAGGTCGGTGCGCGCGGCCTGCGCATGATCCTGGAAGAGCTGATGCTCGACCTCATGTACTATCTCCCCTCGTACCGAAAGATCCGGGAGTTTCTGGTGACCAAGGAGATGGTCATGGCCAGGAAGATCAACCTCGCTTTGCTGGAGAAGGCGGGCTGAGGGCCCGCAGGCCGGGGGGCCCGTCAGGGTCGCCGCGGCGCAGCCCGGCTGCAAGGTATCTGGGGGGTGCGACCCTGTAATCGCGAAGGCCGGCGGCTGCCAAGCCGCGGGGCGGGCTGCCGGAACGACACAGACTGGCAATCATGCTTTCCTCCAAGGAAAAATCCGAGACTCGCCGCTTGCCGATGATGCCCGTGCGGGACGTAGTGATCTTCCCGCACATGATGACCCCCTTCGTGGTGGGCCGCGAATCCAGTGTGCGCGCGCTCGAGGAAGCCCTGGCCACGGACAAGAAGATTTTCCTGGCCACCCAGCACGACGCCACGGTGGATGAACCCCGCCCGGAGGAGATTTACCAGGTAGGCACGATCGTCAACATCGTGCAGAGCCTGCGGCTGCCGGATGGCAACATCAAGGTGCTGGTGGAGGGCCTGGAGCGGGCCAGGATCATCTCGGTGAGCGACGAGGAGGGTTTCTTCCGCGCCGTGGTTCGGACCTTCCAGTACAAGATCGAGCCCGGCCCGCAACTGGACGCGCTCATCGCGCGGGTGACCTCGCTTTTCGAGCAGTACGTCAAACTGAGCCAGAACCTGAATTACGAGACCGTGGTGGCGGCCATCCGCGTGGATGACCCGGGTCGGCTGGCCGACACCGTGGCCGCCAACCTCCAGCTCACGGTCGAGGAAAAGCAGGAGCTGCTGGAGATTTTCGATCCAATTGAGCGGCTCACCCGCATCGCCGACATGCTGGATATCGAGATCGAAAAGCTCAATGTGGACCGGGCCATCCAGGGGCGCGTCAAGCGCCAGATGGAGCGCGCGCAGAAGGAATACTACCTCAACGAAAAGATCAAGGCCATCCAGAAGGAGCTGGGCCGCGGCGAAAAGAGCGAAATCGACGAGCTGCGCAAGAAGATCGAAGCGGCCGGCATGACCAAGGACGCCTACGAAAAGGCGATGGCGGAACTGCGGCGCCTGGAGAACATGCCGCCCATGTCGGCCGAATCCACGGTCTCGCGCAACTACCTGGAATGGCTGCTGGCGGTCCCCTGGAAGCAGCGCACGCGCGAGATCCGGGATCTGAAATATGCCGAAAAGGTCCTGGAAGAGGACCACTACGGGCTGGAGAAAGTCAAGGAGCGCATCCTGGAGTTCCTGGCGGTGCGGCGGCTGGTCAAGCACCCCAAGGGTTCGATCCTCTGCTTCGTAGGCCCGCCGGGCGTGGGCAAGACCTCGCTGGGCATGTCCATTGCGCGGGCCACCGGTCGCAAGTTCGTGCGCCTGTCGCTGGGCGGCGTGCGGGACGAGGCCGAGATCCGCGGGCACCGGCGGACCTACATCGGCGCCTTGCCCGGGCAGATCATCCAGATGATGCGCAAGGCGGGCACGCGCAATCCCGTATTTATGCTGGATGAAGTGGACAAGATGTCCATGGACTTCCGCGGCGACCCCTCGGCCGCTCTCCTCGAGGTGCTCGATCCGGAACAGAACCACATGTTCATGGATCACTACCTCGACGTGGAGTACGATCTCAGCCAGGTGTTCTTCATCTGCACGGCCAACGTGCTGCACACCATCCCGCCCGCTTTGCAGGATCGCATGGAGGTCATCCGGCTCTCCGGCTATACCGAGCCCGAGAAGCTGGAGATCGCCAGGCGCTTCCTGGTACCCAAGCAGATGAAGCAGACCGGCCTGACGCCGGCCATGGTGGAATTCACCGAGGAAGGGCTGTTGCAAATCATCCGCTATTACACGCGCGAGGCGGGCGTGCGCAACCTGGAGCGCGAGATCGGCAATATCTGCCGGAAGGTGGCGCGGGGGGTGGTCAACGCGCGCAGCAGCAAGCCGCGCACCGAGCCGGCCAAGGTGGTGGTGGGCGCGGAGGCGGTGGCGCGCTTCCTGGGGCCGGAGAAGTTCCGCGACCTGGAGGCGGACAAGCGCAACGAGATCGGTGCCGCGGTCGGCCTGGCCTGGACGGAAGTCGGCGGCCAGTTGTTGACTACCGAGGCTATCATCATGGATGGCAAGGGCAAGCTCATCACCACGGGCAAGCTGGGCGACGTCATGCAGGAATCCGCGCAGGCCGCCATGAGTTACATCCGCTCGCGCGCCCAGATGCTGGGCTTGCCGCGGGATTTCTACCGGCACATCGACATCCACGTGCACGTGCCCGAAGGGGCCATCCCCAAGGACGGTCCTTCGGCCGGCATCACCATCGCCACCGCCATTGTCAGCGCGCTGACCAAGGTGCCCGTGCGCGGCAACGTGGCCATGACCGGCGAGATCACGCTGCGCGGCAAGGTACTGCCCATCGGTGGGCTGAAGGAGAAGCTGCTGGCCGCGCACCGGCATGGCATCCTGGAGGCCGTGCTGCCCAAAGGCAACGAAAAGGATCTGCCCGACATTCCGGAAAACATCCGCAATCAGATGAAGCTGCACTTCGTGGAGTCCATGGACGAGGTGCTGAGGATCGCCCTGGAGCGGGAGCTGCCGGCGGCGCCGCTGCCCCCGCCCTCGCCCGTGGAGATGGTGATCCAGGCCAGCGAAGAGCAACTTCACTGAGAAATGTTTCAGTGCCCCCCCGGTCTCGCCCGGGAGGGGGCGGAAGGAGTACTGCCTTGCCAAACCAGACCGAAGAGCGAGACAACAAAGGCAATCCCACCACGGTCCAGGAGGCCACCCCCCCGGCCGTGATCACGCAGGAGGAAAAGCCCGCCCCCGCGGCGCCCGACTCCAAGGCGGCCCCGGAGGCCAGGACCGGACCTGCCCCGAGCGCCGAGAGCAAAGCGGTCGAGCAGGCGCAAGCCGCGGCCCCGCCCAAGCGCAAGCAGGGCGAAAAGCCCTCCAACAAGGAATCCTCCGGCACCACCACCGCGCCCTCGCTCGACCTGAAGGTGCTCAAGGACATGAGCATCCAGCAGCTCAACCAGATCGCCAAGGATCTAGGCATCACGGGCGCGGCCGGCATGCGCAAGCAGGAGCTGATCTTCAAGATCCTGCAGGCTCAGGCCGAGAAGGCGGGACTAATCTTCTCCGAAGGCGTGCTCGAGTGCCTGCCCGACGGTTTCGGCTTCCTGCGCGCACCCGAATACAACTACCTGCCGGGCCCCGACGACGTCTACGTGTCGCCCTCGCAGATCCGTCGCTTCGACCTGCGCACCGGCGACACCATCTCGGGGCAGATCCGCCCGCCCAAGGAGGGCGAACGCTACTTCGCTCTCATCAAGGTGGACGCCATCAACTTCGAGCCGCCCGAGGAAGCGCGCACCAAGATCTTCTTCGACAACCTGACCCCACTGTACCCCAACCAGCGAATCCGGCTGGAGACGACGCGCGACAACTATGCCGGGCGCATCATGGACCTGCTGACGCCCATCGGCAAGGGCCAGCGCGGGCTGATCGTGGCGCCGCCGCGCACCGGCAAGACCATGCTGCTGCAATCCATCGCCAACTCGATCACCACCAATCACCCCGAGATCATCCTCATCGTGCTGCTGATTGACGAGCGGCCCGAAGAAGTCACCGACATGCAGCGCTCGGTCAAGGGCGAGGTCATCTCCTCCACCTTCGACGAGCCGGCCTCGCGCCACGTCCAAGTGGCCGAGATGGTGATCGAGAAGGCCAAGCGCCTGGTCGAGCACAAACGCGACGTGGTGATTTTGCAGGACTCCATCACGCGCCTGG
>JBMFPL010000059.1:0-12636 GCA_049969115.1 Bryobacteraceae bacterium
AGGCTCCGCAGAGAGCTCGAGCGCGTGCACGCCAGCATGGCGCGCTCGAGCCTGATGGCGGCGGCCGGCTCGCTGCCCTGCGAACAGGAGGCCGCTGCGCTGGCCCGATTGCTGGAAGCGGAAGTGGATCCCGAGCTGGCGCGCGAGATTCTGGAGGCGTCCCGCCAGCGAAAGATGGCTGGTGGGGTCCCCTTCCTCGAGGCGGTATCGGCTGAGCTGGCCTCCCGCTGCCCGGTGGATCCGCGGCTGGGACGGCGCATGGAAGGCCCGCGCGTGGTCGCCGTGATAGGGCCGAGCGGGGCGGGAAAGACGACCTTGCTGGCGAAGCTGGCGGTGCGCGAGGGGCTGACGAGGCGCCAGTCGGTCGAACTGGTGAGCCTGGACTTCTGCCGCGTGGGAGGAGCTGAGCAACTGCGGCAGTTCGCGGCGATTCTCGGAGCGCCGTTCCAGGCCATCGAAACCCGTCACGGCTTGGAGCAGGCACTGCGCGATAGCCAGCGCAAGGACCTGGTACTCATTGACACTCCGGGACTTGGCGCGGGTGAGCAGGAGGAGGCCCGGGAGCTGGCGAGCTGGTTGGAGGCGCAGGCGGAGCCGGAGTGCTGGCTCGTCCTAACGGCTTCGATGCGTTCTGCCGATCTATGGCGTGTAGCCGAGCGGTTCGAGCGGTTCCGGCCGCGCAAGCTGGTTTTCACCCGGCTCGACGAGACCACGGCGATCGGCGCCTTGTGGAGCCTGGCGGTGCGGCTGGGCCGGCCAGTGGCATTTCTCTCGGCCGGCCAGCGCATTCCCGAGGACATCGAGCCGGCCACGAGCGCCCGCTTGGTGGAGTGGCTGGGCTTCGGACTGGCGCGATGGGCCGCCGGCGCGGCAGCCTGATACGACCATGTACGGGGTCAGGGGCCGCAAGGCGGCGAGCGGCCGAGCGCAAGCGCAAGGCAGGCGGCTGCCGGCGACCGCGAGCGGACGAGAACGGGTATGCGGTGCGTTGCCGAAGGAGCGTGAGCGGCGGGAGGCTGATTGCGGCAGGGACCCCGCACTGGGGCGCAGCCGCAAGCCTACTGCGCTGGAGCTTCGGATCCGGCTGGACTGACGGTGGTCGCGAGGCTGGGGCCAAGCCCCGGTTCGGTGGCCCGGAAGGTCACCGGGGCGAGAAAGCGCGGAGTGCGGCGAGCCCGCCCGTTCGAGGCGCCCGGGCCATCGGAGCGAGGACAGACCGGCCAGCCGGCTTGGTTTTCCGGTGCAACGGCTGCAGCGCCGAATTGGAGGGCTCGGGTTCGCCCGCAGGCGGGGAGACCCGGGCATGGCGAGCCCGGGCAGACGCTGTGTAGCTGGACCGCCTTCCCGGTCGTCGGGTTGGGCGCCAAGCGCGAAGGCCAGAGACGGCGGCCGCGCCGGACCGATCGCGCCGCAAGGGTGAAGGTGGGCGGCATGGCATCCTATCAAGCCAATCCTCGAACCAGCGCGGAAGAGCGCGAGCGGCTCATTCTCGAGCACCTGCCGCAGGTCAAGCTGATCGCGCGCAGGATCCATGAGAAGCTGCCGGAAAGCGTCAGCCTCGACGACCTTATCTCGACGGGGATTCTGGGACTGATCTCCGCCATTGACAATTTCGACCCCAGCCTGAACGTCAAACTCAAGACCTATGCGGAATACAAGATCCGGGGCGCGATCCTCGACACTCTGCGTAGCCTGGACTGGGCTCCGCGCCAGAAGCGCAAGAAGGCCAAGCAGATCGAGGCCGCCATCGCTTCGGCGGAACGCAAGCTGCACCGCACGCCCGACGAGGAAGAGATCGCGCGCGAGCTTGGGCTGACGCTGGAGGAATACCACGAGTGGCTGCTCGAGGTCCGGGGCGTCAACCTGGGCCGCCTCGAGCAATCGCGTCGCGACGACGACGGGCGCGATCTGCTCAAATACATCGCTGACAGCGAAGAGGGCTGGCCGTTGCGGATCCTGGAGCGGGCGGAGCTGGAGAAGCTGCTGGCGGAAGGCGTCGAGCAGATGCCCGAAATCGAGCGGATGGTGCTTAGCCTGTACTACTACGAAGAACTGACCCTGCGCGAAATCGCCGCCATCGTGAACTTGCACGAGTCACGCATCTCCCAACTGAAATCGCAAGCCATCCTGCGGCTGCGAGCGTGGCTGGAGAAGCGGTGGCCGGCCGAACGCGGCGCGCAGCGGTGAGGGATCGGGTGAGGACCTTGCAACCGGGCAACCTGGAGTGGCTGACGCAGACGCTGGCCCAACACCTGGCCGAGGCGCTGGAGCTGATGACAGGCGAAGCGCCGCAGGTGGCTTGGACAACCGCGGCCGCCTCCGCCGCGCCCCAAGGCGCAAGTTGGTGTCAGCAGGGCTTCAGCGTCAGCCCGGAAGCGCAGCTTTGGATCGGCGCGCCGGAAACGAGTTGGCGGGAGATCGGGGTCCATGTCTTGCGCGCGGCGGGCATCGAGCCGGGCGCCGAAGCGGAGATCAAAAACACTTATCAGGAAATCCTGGGCCAGGCCTTCGCCAGCCTGGCCCGCTCGTTAGCTACGCGGCTGAACCGAGAAGTTGCGGTAGAAGACGGGACGGAGGCGCCCCCGCCAGAGACTGTCCCCGCGCAAGCGATCGTGGACCTGACGCTGGCTGGGGGCGCTCCGGTCTCGCTGTGGCTTGCCTTCTCGCAGCCGCTGCTGGACGCGCTCGAACCACACGCGGAGCGACCGGTGCCAGGCAAACCGATCGAGGAGGGAGAACGGGAGGCGCCGGCGGCGGAGTTGCCGGCGCCGCCTGATGCACCGGGGCCGCCACGCAGCGCAACGGGCGGCCGGACGCTGGACCTGCTGCTCGAGGTGGAGATGCCGGTCTCGATCTCCTTCGGCCGCACCCAATTGCCGCTGCGCGACCTGCTCAAGCTGACGACGGGCTCGATCATCGAGTTGAACCGCACGGTGAACGAACCCGTCGAAGTGATCGTGAACAATTGCGTGATCGCGCGCGGGGAAGTGGTGGTCCTGGAAGGCAACTACGGCATCCGGATCCAGCAGATCATCAGCCGGCAGGAGCGGCTGCGAACTCTGAAGTGACGACGGGAGCTGACAGCGATGCCGATGGTCGCGACCTTGGGGCTGGTGGCGGCAGCTCTGATCCTCTGCCTTTTGCTGTTCCTGTTCGCCAAGATTGAAATCCAGAGCCTGTGGCGCCGCCTGGACGCCCAGCAACAGCGGTCGCAAGTCGCGCTCGACCAGTTGCGCGCCACGCTGGAGGAACTGCGCGTTGCGGTGCGCGACATGGAGGAACGCACGGGCGTGCTCGTCCCGCCGGCGCCCCCGCGCTCCGGTTTGAACCTGACCACCCGCGCCCAGGCGCTGCGGATGTTCCGGCGTGGAGAAACAGCCGAGCGCATCGCCGCAGCCTTGCACGTGCCCGAGAACGAAGTACGGCTGCTGCTGAAGGTGCAGGAGCTCTCGGCGGCGAACCCGCCCGAGGCTTGAAAAGCCGTGGGCCGGAAAACGAGCGACGCGGCAAGGCACAATGCCCGCCTGTAAAACAAAGACCCATGCTCGCCACGCTGGGGGCGGCAGCAGCAGCCGGGGCCGGACGGGCCCCGGAGCTTGCAGACAAACAGACGCAGCTCTTGCCGGCACCCTGCGCGAGCGCGCGCCAGCTCCCCGGCAGCGCGCCGGCCATGGTCAGGCCGGTCGCCGCTTCCAATCCTCAAGGGCCGGCCCGGCCTCCCTCGCGGCGCGGCGCCTCAGCTCCGCCATCTGCGAGTTGGATAGCGGGCGGAACCGCTGGGCGATGCGCGCATCGTCCTCGATCTGGCCAAGCGTGATGGCGCCCACCACCACGGTGCTTATGGGAAGGCTGAGCGCGTATTCGAGGCACTCGCGGGCACTGAGCACGCTCATCAGCCTTGCGTTGGCGAAGGTCTTCATGGCCTGGATGGCGAGTCCCTGCTCTACAGCGATGGGCAGAACCTTTTCCTCGAAACTGAGGAACGCAGGATCGGCGGCGTGCAGCGGCATGAAAACCGAATCGAATTCGCGGTAGCGACGCAGCATTTCGGCCAGCACGTCGGGATCATGGTGGCAGGTAACGCCGATAAAGCGGCACTTGCCCGCCTTTTTGGCCGCCTCGAAGGCCTCGATCGCACCGCCGGGCGCCAGGATCTGCTCGATCTCCTTCATTTCGGCGATGCCGTGAATCTGCCACAGATCCACGTAGTCGGTGCGCAAGGCGCGAAGCGAAGCCTCGAGGTCCGCTTCGGCCCCGCGGCGCGTCCGGGCGGTCGTCTTGGTCGTGAGGAAGATCTGCTTGCGCACCGGCGCCAGAACTTCGCCGAACACCTCTTCGGAGCGGCCGTCCCAGTACGAACGGGCGTTGTCAAAGAAATTGATTCCCAGCTCCAGGGCGCGGCGCACGACGGCGCGCGCTTCATCGCGGCCGATCATGGAGAGCCGGCCGCCAGCCTGGCCGATGATGGTGACCTCGATCCCGGTCTTGCCGAACTTGCGTCTAGGAATATCGCCTGGCCTTAAGCTGGCCGCCCGTTGCGCGCCAACGCCCGCCAGTCCCCCGAAGATCCTGCTGACGAAGCTCCTGCGCCGCATAACCCTCCGCGACCATTATGACAGGGGTGCGGGCGCGCCGGGAACTGGGGGATTTCGCCCTTGGTGGCGAGCGAGTGCGCTGCCGCGCCATTTCACCCACCCACCGCGGGGAGGTGGATGGTGACAACTGCTTTGTTTTCAACGTATGCTCTTTGGAAGATCGTGTGCATTCTCAAGGGGCGAATCTCGGAGCACTCTCGAAGTGGAGCAGCGGCCAGCCCTCCTCCTGACCCCCCATGGACTGATGCCCCCCCAGGCCGCTGCTCCAACCTTTTCTAGCCCGCCACGCGGGTCCGCCAAAGCTGGGCCTAGCTCGGACGACGACTGGGGAGAACACTGATGAGCGACGAACCGGCCATCTGCGCGCCAGCGGCGTGGTTGGCCCGGACCGGCCTCGAGCAGATCATCGCCGCGCTGAAGGCGGAAGGCTACCAAGTCATCGGGCCGAAGCTGGGTGACGGGGCGATCGTTTACCACCGCATCGAGAGCGTCCAGGACTTGCCTGCCGGTTGGACGGAGCAGCAGGAGGCCGGCTTTTACCGGCTCGGGCGGCGCGAAGACGACGCTCTGTTCGGCTACAATCTCGGCCCGCAGAGCTGGAAAAAGTTCCTGCACCCGCCATCGCTGAGAATCCTCCGGGGCGAGAGAGAAAGCAGGGACGGGGAATTCCGGCTACTGCCTCCCGAAGCACCGCCACCGCGCTACGCGTTCCTGGGAGTGCGGGCTTGCGAACTGGCCGCCATCCAGGTGCTGGATCGCGTGCTGCTGGGCGATCGGTTCGCGGAGCCGAACTACAAGGCCAGGCGTGAGGGGCTGCTGGTGATCGCGGTCCAGTGCACGCGCGCGGCACCCACCTGCTTTTGCACCTCGATGGGGACGGGACCGCGCGTGGAAAGCGGCTACGATCTGCGGCTGACCGAACTGGGCGATGGATTTCTGGCGGAGGCAGGCAGCGAGCGGGGGGCGGCGCTACTGGAAAGCGTAGAGCACCAGCCAGCCGGGGAAGATCTGCTGCGGCAGGCCGAGGCAGCGGTGTCCGCCGCGGCGGCGCAAATCACTCGCCGCCTGGACACCCACGATCTGCCCAGGCGCCTTTACGAAGCTTGTGAAAGCCCTCACTGGGACGAGGTTGCGCGTCGCTGCCTGGCCTGCGCTAACTGCACCATGGTCTGCCCCACCTGTTTCTGCACGACGGTCGAGGACACCTCCTCGGTGCGGGGCGATTGGGCGGAGCGGTGGCGCAAGTGGGATTCCTGCTTCACGGAGAGCTTCTCCTACATCCATGGCGGGAGCGTGCGCACGTCGGTGCGGTCGCGTTACCGGCAGTGGCTCATGCACAAGCTGGCCTTTTGGATGGACCAGTTTGATATGTTCGGTTGCGTGGGTTGCGGGCGCTGCATTAGCTGGTGTCCCGCCAAGATTGACTTGACCGAGGAAGTCGAGAAGCTGGTCGCCTCCGGCTGAGGCAGGCCGGGCGACAAGGAGCAGGGCAATGGAGAGAAAGTCTCTGGAAGAAATCCTGCGGGAGCATCCCTTCCTGGAGGGCTTCAAACCTGAACATATCCGCAAGATGGCGGAGATGGCGCTGGAAGTGCAGTTCGGCCGCGACCAGATCATCTTCCGGGAGGGCCAGGAAAGCGGGCTGTTTTTCCTGATCCTTTCGGGCAAGATCGCGCTGGAGGTCTCGGCGCCGGGCCGGATCCTGCGCGTACAGACGCTGGGAGCGGGCGAGGAGCTGGGCTGGTCGAGCGTGCTGGGCGAGGGCGGCAAGCATTTCCAAGCGCGATCGCTGGAGCCGGTGCGGGCCCTGGCCTTCGAAGGCTCGCGGCTGCTCGCAGCCTGCGAGCAGGATCCCTCGTTCGGCTACGCGCTCATGAAGCAACTGCTCAAAGTGGTGGCTGAGCGGCTCCAGGCCACGCGGTTGCAGTTGCTCGATCTCTACGCGCCGCGGGCGGCGAAACTCACATGAGCGAACTTGCACAAGCCCCGCTGGCCATGATGCGGGCCCGGGTGCTCGCGGTGGAGAAGGAGACGCACGACACTTTCACGCTCACCGTGGGTCCGGCCAGCGAGCAGTCCTGGGCGCCCTTCGAGCCTGGCCAGTTCAGCATGCTTTACGTGTTCGGGGTGGGCGAGCTGCCCATTTCCATCAGCGGCGATCCGGCAGACCCGGAGAAACAGGTTTACACGGTGCGTTCCGTGGGCCATGCGACCCACGCGCTGGTGAGCCGCCGCCCGGGCGATAGAATCGGCGTGCGCGGGCCCTTCGGCACGAGCTGGCCGGTCAAGGCAGCGCGGGGCAAGGACGTGCTGATCGTGGCGGGCGGCATCGGGCTGGCGCCCCTGCGCCCCGTGATTTATCACGTGCTTCGCCACCGCGATGATTACGTGCGGCTGCTGGTGCTTTACGGGGCGCGCAGCCCACGCGATCTGCTTTACCGCAAACAACTGGCCGAGTGGGGCCGCGCTCCCGACACCCAGGTGCTGGTCACGGTGGACTACGGTGGTCTGAGCTGGCGAGGGCATGTGGGCGTGGTCACCACACTGTTCCGGCAGGTCCGCCTCCACCCGGCCGAAACGGTGGCCTTTGTCTGCGGCCCGGAAGTCATGATGCGGCACGTGGTGCGGCAATTGGAGGCCCGCGGGCTTGCTCCCGAAAACATTTATCTGTCCATGGAACGCAACATGAAGTGCGGGACCGGTTTTTGCGGCCATTGCCAGCTCGGCCCCTACTTCGTGTGCAAGGACGGCCCGGTTTTCTCCTACCGGCAAATGCAACCGTGGATGGACATCCACGAACTGTGAGGCAGGCATGATCCGCGGCTTCCCGAGCAAACCGCGCATCGCGGTCTTCAAGTTTGCTTCCTGCGATGGCTGCCAACTCAGCCTGCTCGATGCGGAAGACGAGCTGCTGGCGGTGGCCGACGCGGTGGAGATCGCCTATTTCCCCGAAGCCTCGCGCCGCATGCTCAAGGGACCCTACGACATCGGCCTGGTAGAAGGTTCCATCACCACTCATCACGACGCCGAGCGCATCCAGCAGGTGCGTCGGCAGTGCCGGACGCTGATCGCCATCGGCGCTTGCGCGACGGCGGGCGGCATCCAGGCCCTGCGCAACTGGAAAGACGCCAACGAATTCGTGCGTCACGTCTATGCGCGGCCGGACTTCATCCAGACGCTGAAGATGTCCACGCCCATCGCCGAGCACGTGCCCGTGGACGGCGAGTTGCGCGGCTGCCCGGTCAACAAGAATCACTTGGTGGAGCTGGTGTCGGCGCTGGTGGCAGGGCGCAAGCCCAACATTGCCACCCACAGCGTCTGCATGGAGTGCAAGCGGCAAGGGACAGTCTGCGTGATGGTAGCTCAGGGCGTGGCCTGCATGGGGCCGGTAACGCAGGCCGGCTGCGGCGCGCTCTGCCCGCGTTTCGGGCGCGGCTGTTACGGCTGCTTCGGCCCCATGGAAGCCTCCAATGCGGCTTCGCTGAGCGAAGTTTTCCGCGGACTGGGGAGGCCCAACGACGCCATCGTGCGGGACTTTCGCAACTTCAACGCCTGGGCGTGGCAGTTCCGGCAGGCCAGCGAAGAGGCTGAGCGCGGATGAACTACGCGCGTGCTGCCCCTCCCAGCGACGACAAGCGGTGGAAGATCGTAGACGCGACCATGCGACGTCTGGGCTACCGGCGCGACGCCCTGATCGAGGCGTTGCACAGCGTCCAGGAAGCCTTCGGATACCTGGACGAGGAAAGCCTGCGTTACGTGGCCCGCTCGTTGCGCTTGCCGCTCAGCGCGGTCTACGGCGCGGCGACCTTCTATCATTTCTTTACGCTGAAGCCGCCGGGCAGGCACACCTGTGTGGTGTGCACGGGCACCGCGTGCCACATCAAGGGCGCGCCCGAACTGCTGGGCGTGATCGAGCGCGAGTACGGCGTCAAACCCGGCCAGACCACGCCGGACGGAAAGCTCTCGCTGCTGACCGCACGCTGCGTGGGATCCTGCGGGCTGGCGCCGGTGGTGGTGCTGGACCGGGAGCTGGTGGGCAAACTGACCCCGGAGGCGATGCGCCGGTGGTTGGAAAGGTGCCTGGCACATGACGCTTGAGGAACTGGAACGCACGGCTGCCGAGGAACGTGCCAACCAGCGCAAGGTCGCCTGCCACTTGCATGTGTGCACGGCGGCCAGTTGCCTGTCGGCGGGAAGTGACCAGGTCCGGCAGGCGCTCGAACAAGAGCTGGCCGAGCGCGGGATGCGCAGCTTCTGCCAGGTCAAACCGGTCGGCTGCATGGGCCTGTGTTCGGCGGGGCCGCTGGTAGCCGCTCATCCGGAAGGCTTCCTCTACGGGCGGGTGACGCCCGAGGACGCTCCCGATATCGCTCGCAGCCTGATCGAGGGCCGCCCGGTGAAGCGCCTGGCCGTGCCCACCGACCAGCCGTTCTTCCAGCGCCAGCTCAAGTTGGTGCTGGAAAACTCGGGCCTGGTAAACCCGGAAAGGCTGGAAGACTACGTGGCTGCCGGCGGCTATGCCTCGTTGCTAAAAGCGCTGGGCGAAATGACGCCGCAGGATGTGATCCGCGAGGTCACCACCAGCGGCCTGCGCGGACGTGGCGGCGCCGGCTACCCCACGGGATTGAAGTGGAGCACGGTGGCCAAGTCCGCCGACGCCGAAAAGTACGTGGTGTGCAACGCGGACGAGGGAGACCCGGGCGCTTTCATGGACCGCGCGGTGCTGGAGAGCGACCCCCATCGCGTGCTGGAAGGCATGGCGATCGCGGCCTATGCGGTGGGCGCCCATCATGGTTTCATTTACGTCCGCGCCGAGTACCCGCTGGCGGTGCAGCGCCTGCGCACGGCCATCCGGCAGGCCGAACGGGCGGGCCTGCTGGGCAACCGCATCGCCGGCACGCCCTTCAGCTTCCACGTGGAAGTGCGGCTGGGCGCGGGCGCGTTCGTGTGCGGCGAGGAAACGGCCCTGATCGCCTCCATCGAGGGACGCCGTGGTATGCCGAGACCGCGCCCGCCTTACCCGGCCGAGCACGGGTTGTGGGGACACTCGACGCTGATCAACAACGTCGAGACCTTCGCCAACATCCCTGTGATCGTGCGGCAGGGCGGCGAGTGGTTCGCAGGGATCGGCACCGCCTCCAGCAAGGGCACCAAAGTGTTCGCGCTAGCCGGGCGCGTGGCCAACACCGGCCTGATCGAGGTGCCCATGGGAATTACCCTGCGAGAGATCATCTTCGAGATCGGCGGGGGCATCCCCGAGGGCAAACGCTTCAAGGCGGTGCAGACCGGCGGCCCCTCGGGCGGCTGCATCCCCGAGGAATACCTGGACACGCCGGTGGACTACGAATCGCTGACCGCCTTGGGGACCATGATGGGATCGGGTGGGCTGATCGTCATGGACCAGACGACCTGCATGGTGGATCTGGCCCGCTTTTTCCTGGAGTTTTCCAAGGGCGAGTCCTGCGGCAAGTGCGTCCCTTGCCGGGTGGGGACAGCACACCTGCATGAGTTGCTGGACCGCATCGTTCGCGGCGAAACCAACGGCAGCAGTTTGCAAATGCTAGAGGAGCTTTCCGACCTGATGCGGCACACCAGCCTGTGCGGTCTGGGCCAGTCAGCCCCCAATCCCGTGCTGAGCACGCTGCGGTACTTCCGGCATGAGTACGAAGCGCACCTGGCCGGGCGCTGCCTGGCAGGGAGCTGCCGGGTAGGAGCGAAGCGATGAACGCGGGCGTCAAGACGCTGCGCATTGACGGGCGCGACGTGAGCGCGCGCGGGGACCAGACCGTTCTGGAGGTGGCGCGGGAAAACGGGATCTTCGTTCCCTCGCTCTGCTACTTGGAAGGGCTGTCGCCGGCGGGGGCGTGCCGCCTGTGCCTGGTCGAGATCAAAGGAGTCTCGCGACTAATGCCCGCTTGCATGACGAGGGTGGAAGAGGGGATGGAGGTCACCACCCGATCCGAGCGGCTGGACCACTACCGGCGCATGATTCTGGAGCTGCTGTTTTCCGAGCGCAATCACATCTGCTCGGTTTGCGTCTCCAACGGGCACTGCGAGCTGCAAAGCCTGGCCGAGAAGCTGAACCTCACCCACGTGCACTTCCCCTACCGCTATCCCAGGCTGCCGGTAGACGCCTCGCACCCGCGCTTCGTAGCCGACCACAACCGCTGCGTTCTCTGCACGCGCTGCGTGCGGGTGTGCGACGAGATCGAGGGAGCTCACACCTGGGACCTCATGGGGCGCGGCATCGAGGCGCGCGTGATCACCGATTTAAACCAGCCCTGGGGCGACTCGGAAAGCTGCACCTCCTGCGGCAAGTGCGTGCACGTGTGCCCGACAGGAGCGCTCTCGGAGAAAGGCCGCTCGGTGGCAGAGATGGCCAAGCGCCGTCAGTTTCTGCCCTACCTGACCATGATGAGGACGCAACCGCGATGAGCCGCCTGCGAGTCGCCACGATCTGGCTGGATGGCTGCTCGGGCTGCCACATGTCGCTGCTCGACATGGACGAGCGGCTGATCGAGCTGGCCGGGCAGATCGAGCTGGTCTACAGCCCGCTGGTGGACGCCAAGAGCTTCCCCGAGCAGGTGGAAGTCACGCTGGTGGAAGGGGCCGTGGGCACCAGCGAAGACGAGGCAATGATCCGGCACATCCGGGAACACACGCGCATTCTGGTAGCGCTGGGCGATTGTGCGGTGACGGCCAACGTGCCCGCCATGCGCAATCCCTTCGGCCCGGAGGCAGCCCTGGCGCGGGCTTATCAAGAAAACGCCACGCGCAATCAAGGCGTGCCGGAAAGGGAAGTGCCCCGTTTGCAGGCGCGCGTGCGCCCGGTGCACGAGATCGTGCCGGTGGACGTATTCGTGCCGGGCTGCCCGCCTGCGGCCGATGTCCTCTTCTATGTGTTGCAGGAACTGATCGCGGGGAGGATGCCGGATCTGGCGGGGAAGTCGCGTTTTGGAGCCTGAGGCCATGAACGAGCGCCGCATCGTGATCGGCCCGGTCACGCGGATCGAAGGGCACGCCCGCATCACGCTGCACCTGAACGAGCAGGGGCAGGTGGAGGATGCCCGCTTCCACGTCACCCAGTTCCGGGCCTTCGAGAAGCTGTGCGAGGGCCGGCCGTTCAGCGAAATGCCCTCCTTGATGGCGCGGATCTGCGGCATTTGCCCGGTCAGCCACCTGATCGCCTCGGCCAAGGCGTGCGACCAGATCCTGGGCACGCGGATCCCGCCGGTGGCCGTGCAACTGCGGAAGCTGCTCAACCTGGCGCAACTGGTGCAGTCGCACGCGCTGAGCTTCTTCCATCTTTCCGCGCCCGATTTCCTGCTGGGCATGGATTCGGATCCCGCCCGCCGGAACCTTTTTGGCCTGATCGAATCCCATCCCGAGACAGCCCGCGAGGGGATCTGGCTGCGGAAGTTCGGGCAGCGGATCATCGAGCGGCTGGCGGGCAAGCGGATTCACCCGGCGTGGGTGGTGCCGGGCGGGGTCAGCGAGCCGCTGTCGAGCGAAGCACGCGACGCCATCCTGGCCGAGCTACCGGAAGCCTTCCGCATGGTCCAGCGCACGCTGGGATGGTTCAAAAACATTCTTGACCAGTTTCGTGAAGAGGCGGCCGCCTTCGCCAACTTCCCCACGCTCTTCCTGGGCCTGGTGGGAGAAGACGGCGAGCTGGAGCACTACGACGGGCGGATCCGGGTGGTGGACGCGGCCGGGCGGATCCTGGCCGACGGCCTGGCGCCCGAGCGCTACCGCGACTATCTGGGCGAGGCGGTCGAGCCCGACTCCTACCTGAAGTCTCCTTACTACAAGCCGGAGGGTTACCCAGACGGGATTTATCGCGTGGGACCGCTGGCGCGCCTGAACATCGCCGACCGATGCGGCACGCACGCCGCCGACCAGGAATGGGCGGAGTTCCGGCAACTGGAGCGGGGCGCGGTGCTCAGCTCCTTCTATTACCACTACGCGCGGCTGGTGGAAATGCTTTACGCACTGGAGCGCATCGAGCAGATTCTCGAGGACCGGCAGATCCTGAGCCGGC
>JBMFPL010000060.1:0-12622 GCA_049969115.1 Bryobacteraceae bacterium
TCAAGCATTTTCCCACCCTCAATCACGCTTACGTGGAGCGTGACGGGCAGGCCTGGCGGCTGGTGCGCTCGCGCATCAATCTCGGCATCGCGGTGGACGTGCCGGGTAAGGACGGCGCCCGCTCGTTGCTGGTGCCGAACATCAAGGACGCAGGATCGCTCAATTTCCGTCAGTTCCTGGCCGCCTACGACGATTTGGTGGCCCGCGCCCGCAGCGGCAAGCTCACGCCGGAGGACTTCCAGGGTACGACGGTCTCGCTGACCAACCCGGGCACGGTGGGCACGGTCGGCTCGGTGCCACGGCTCATGACGGGGCAAGGCGCCATCATCGCCACGGGGGTCATTGATTATCCCGCGGAGTATCGGGGTGTCGCGCCCGAGGTGCGCGCGATGCTGGGCATCAGCAAGGTGATGACCATCACCTGCACGTACGACCACCGCATCATCCAGGGAGCCGAATCGGGCATGTTCCTGGGCAAGGTTCAGGCGCTGCTGGAGGGCGAAGACGGCTTTTACGAACAAATCTTCGCCGATTTGGGCATCCCGCATCGCCCCGTGCGGTGGGAGCCCGACCGGCAAGCGTGCCTTCCTGGCGCGGGGGGCGACCGGCTGGCGGAAGTTGCCAAGGAAGCGGCGGTCCTCCAGCTCATCAATGCGTACCGAGTGCGCGGTCACCTGGTGGCGGATCTGGATCCGCTGGGTTCCAAGGCAGCCTACCACCCCGAGCTGGATCCAGCCACCTACGGGCTCACCATCTGGGACCTGGACCGCCGCTTCATCACAGGCACGCTGGCCGAGGCCGTGGGTAACGGCGGCCCGCAACCGGTGGCCACACTGCGCGAGATCCTGGAAACCTTGCGGCGCACCTACTGCGGCAAGATCGGCTGCGAGTACATGCACATCCAGATTCCGGAGCAGAAACGCTGGCTCCAGCAGCGCATGGAACCGCAGACCAATCAGTGGCCGCTGGAGCGGGAAACTCGTCTTCGGATTCTGGACCGGCTGCTCGAAGCCGAAGGCCTGGAACATTTCCTGCACGCGCGTTTCATCGGCCACAAGCGGTTTTCGCTGGAGGGCGCCGAAAGCGCCATCGCCATGCTCGACGAGCTGCTCTGGCGCGCCTCTTCGCTGGGAGTCGAGGAGGCGGTGATCGGCATGGCGCATCGCGGCCGCTTGAACGTCCTGGCCAACATCGTGGGCAAGCCGGTCGAGCAGATCCTTTCCCAGTTCGAAATGGAGGATCCGGAAAGCATCCAGGGCTCGGGCGACGTGAAGTACCATTTGGGTGCTAGCGGCGTGCGCTCCTACCCGAACGGCCGCGAAATCGCCGTCACCGTGGTGCCCAATCCCAGCCATCTGGAGGCAGTGAATCCGGTGGTGGAAGGGGTCGTGCGCAGCAAGCAAGACCGGCGCGGTCCTTACGGGCGCGATCAGGTCATCCCCGTGCTCATTCACGGGGACGCGGCCTTCGCGGGGCAGGGCGTAGTGGCCGAAACTCTGAATCTTTCGCAACTGAGAGGCTACTGGACGGGCGGAACGGTTCACATCGTCATCAACAACCAGATCGGCTTCACCACCCCGCCAGCCGAAGCGCGTTCCTCGGTCTACGCCACCGACGTGGCGCGCATGGTCCAGGCGCCCATCTTCCACGTCAACGGCGACGATCCCGAAGCTTGCTTGCGCGCCATCCAGGTGGCTTTCGAGTTCCGGCAGCGCTTCCACAAGGACGTGGTGGTGGACATGTTCTGCTACCGCCGCCATGGCCACAACGAAAGCGACGACCCCAGCTACACCCAGCCGGTGATGTACCGCAAGATCCGCGAGCATCCTTCCGTAGCCACGCTCTACGCGCGCAAGCTGGTGGAAGAGGGGGTGATCAGCGAAGAGGAGATCGCGCGCAAGAAGGCGGCTATCGCCGAGCGGCTCCAGCAGGCTTACCGCATCGCGCAGCAGGGCGGGTCGCATTTCGAGATCCAGGAGATTGGTCCCTTGCGCGAGGGGCCGCGCCGTGCAGCGGGGGCCGACACCGCGGCCGATCACGTCGTGCTCGCGCGCGTCATCGAAGGACTGGGGCGCTTCCCCGAAGGCTTCCGGCTGCATCCCAAGCTGCGCGGCTTCGTCGAACGCCGCGCGCAGGTTTTCCGCGAGGGCGGGCCGGTGGACTGGGCGCTGGCCGAGGCCCTGGCTTTCGGCAGCCTGGTGCTGGAGGGGGTCCCTGTTCGGCTTTCCGGCCAGGATTCCTCGCGCGGCACCTTCAGCCAGCGCCACGCGATCTTCTACGACTACGAGGACGGCAGCGAGTACTGCCCGCTCGCTCACCTGGATTCCGAGCAGGCGCCCTTCGAAGTCTACGACAGCCTGCTCAGCGAGAACGCTGTTCTCGGCTTCGAGTTCGGCTACTCGATCGCAGATCCGCACTCGCTGGTGATCTGGGAGGCGCAGTTCGGCGACTTCGCCAACGGCGCCCAAGTGGTCATTGACCAGTTCATCGCCGCCAGCGAGGACAAGTGGGGCCAGCCCAGCGGCCTCGTGCTCTTGCTGCCGCACGGCTACGAAGGCCAGGGGCCGGAGCATTCCAGCGCGCGCATCGAGCGCTTCTTGCAGCTTGCCGCGGCGGGCAACTTGCAAGTGGTCTACCCCAGCACCCCGGCGCAGTACTTCCACTTGCTGCGCCGGCAGATGTACGGGGCAGGCGGCAGACCGGTGCGCAAGCCGCTCATCGTTTTCACTCCCAAGAGCCTGCTGCGGCATGCGCGCTGCGTGGCGCGGGTGGAGGAACTGACCTCGGGCGCTTTCCGCGAAGTGCTGCCCGACGTCGGGCAGCCGCCCGCGGCCGCGATCCAGCGCCTGCTGCTTTGCACGGGCAAGATTTACTACGAGCTGGAGGCCGAACGCGAGCGCTTGCAGGCGCGCCACATCGCGCTTGCTCGCATCGAACAGCTTTACCCGTTCCCGCACGCGCAGGTGCAGGAGCTGCTGGCGGCTTACCCGCCCACGGTGGAGGTGGCGTGGGTCCAGGAGGAGCCGCGCAACATGGGGGCGTGGCGGTTTGTCCACGAGCAGGTGCAACCTTTGTTGGCCGAGAGCCGCCGGCTGCTCGAGTACGTGGGGCGCCCGGAGAGCCCCAGCCCTGCCACCGGCTCGCACAAACGGCATCTCATCGAGCAGCAGGAAGTGATTGAGCGAGCCTTTCGCTTGACGGCAGGTTTCAGCCGGCTGCGACGCGCGGTCTGAACTCTCAAGGTTTAATCTTATTCAACATCTGGTAGATCCAGATTAGCGCAGTGTTCATGAGCTGCTCGCCGGCGCCTACAGCTACCGGGGAGACGGTGCTGTCGGCTCCGTAGCCGCCTTCCGCCACCGCCTCGATGGTGGGGAAGTACTGGTGGTATCCGTTGGTGTACCCGAAAAAGAAAAGCTGCTGGATGCGAGCGCGCTCCTTGAGGCGGATCGAGTGGGCGGCGAATGGCTCGCCCGAGAGGCCGACCATGGCAATGTCACGGTTTAGCAAGGCTACGGTCAGTCGGGGCCGCACGCCGTCGGCGTATTCGTCCAAGTAGTTCGCCACGAGTTCGGGGAAAAATGCTTTCTTGTACAGAGCCCTCAGGAGTGGGTTGGAGAGATCCACGCGCGAGGGGAAGCGAAATCGCTCCTCGCGGACTTCAAGCGAGGGTTGCGAGACCTCCTGCGGGGTCAGACTCAGAGCCAGTTTCGCCGCCTCGCGTCCCAAGGCTTGCCCGTAAACTCGATAGTCGCGGCCGGCGGAGTCCACCGACTGATCACCCGCGGCCCCCTGCGTGAAGATCACGGTCGCCCCCGTTTGTTGCCGCACCTGGTCTTTGAGCGCGCCCACATAATCGGCTGAGAATTTCAGGGTCGAGGCAGGGATCATGGTAGGATGAGCGGCGAAGTTCACGAGGATGGCCAGCGGCTTGCCTGCGGCGTCGTCCAATCGCATCACAGCCAGCTCGCGGTCGGAAGGTTTGGGTTCGAATTTGGTGTGACGGTTGCGGTTACATCCCTCCAGGTGCACGGCTCCCACGGCCAGGCGCGCAGGTTGCAGACGGCGGTCAGCTTCGACAATCGCATCCACGATCGCGTCTTCGAGCTCGCGGTAGTAGCGCAGCGTCGCATCGAAGCGCCCCTTGCCTTTGCCCGGCTGGTCGCTCAGCTCCAGCACCGGACCGTGATGGGTGTGTGAGGCGCACAGGAAGGACCATTCGATACCGGCCTGCTCACGGATGCGGTTGCGGATTCGCGCCAGCGCAGCCTCGGCTGGCGAGCGCCCCAGGTCCAGGCCCACGATCGCGAGCTTTCGGGTGCCGGCTTGCAGAACGAGGGCGTCGGCGTAGAGCGCGTCGAGAACGCCGTCAGAGAGCGCGTCGTGCCTGGCGCCATAGCCCCACATAGGGGCGGGGTCTCGCGGGGTGATATCGCGTCGCGCCGTGCCGGCCAAAAACTGCCCCCAGGCAAGGGCGCAAGTCCCAAAAACCGCGGCGATTTGCAAGACCATAAGTCCACATTACCTTGCTATGCCCCGCCACGGGCAGGGAGACGGTCTCGAGCCACGCGGCGAGAGTGCGTCGCTGCCCAAGCAGGCGCGGCAAGTTTGCCTCTCTGAACATCTACCTGGCACGGCATGATTCGCTTTCGGCGAAGGACCGCGCGTCGTCCCTCCAGCCCTGTGAGCAAATCGTGGCACCCCGCCAACGGCGAAAGGCGACCGAGCGGGTAGCCGGCACCACGGCCGGCTTCTACGGCGTGGGCCGTGCGGTTCGAACCGTGCCTCGCCTCATCGCCTCCCGGTTCCGATGAGCCTAAGCAGCACGCGCACAGTGGCCGTATTCACGGTTGCTAGGGATTTCACGAACCGAGGGCTACCGCCGCCCACTGCATGCGCTCGGTGGCGACCAGTGCGAGACATCCGGCCTGACCCGAGGCGCCCTTTTGAAGCGGATAACCGCGTCCCAGGAAGTCCGTGCCGCGATTCTCTAGCCCGCTCCTTGCTTGCGGCGGCGCGTTGGACCGAAGCGACTCGGCGGCCTGTGAGGATCGGCTTTGCAGCAAGCTTGGTCGGCAGCCACGCCGAACCTGGCGTAGCAGCTCATGCTCTCAAAGCGGGACTGCTGCGCCACCTCTTCGTTTTCAGCGTGCCCTTTCTCGGTTTCGCGTCCGCGGCCCCAAGCCCGCCTCTCGAGCTCGAGCTAGTCCGCAGCAAGCAGATCTGAACCGAGGCGCCGTATGGCGCCTTCGGCGACTTGATCTGCTTCCGAGGCCGGTGTTTCTGCGTGTTCCGCGCAAGCAAGGACCATGTCGCGAAACCGGAACAGGGAGATGACGTCAAGCTGCGGGTCATCAGCTCGCCGCAGGGCACAGACCGGCATTCGGCAGCACTGATCGCGGAGAGCGGCGTTGATCAACGCGATCCACGTTTCTCGATCAGCCCCGATGACCGGCTGAGGGTCATGGCGGGACGCGGAGTCTCCCAAAGCCCAAAGGGGTTTACCGCACGGACCCGCCGCGGGTCGCTTTACGCCGCGACAGCTTCCGCCGGGGAGCTCCGCAGCGCATCCTGGCCCCGGGCCACTGCTGTGGCGGGTTAGCTGGTGCCGTGGCCGGGCCTACGGGGTGACCCGCGTGGGTTCTCCTGGAAAACAAGAGCCGGGCCAGCAGCGTCCCAGCTTCGTGGTCGCCAGCACCGACGATGTAAACTGCGAGAATATCAGCGAATCGGGCGTGTTCGGCGGCGATGAGACGGCGCTCCGATGCCCGGCCGACGGGCCATGGTTGCGCTGATGCGGCGCGTCTTCCAGGACGGCAATCTGGCCATGATCGGCTGGAGCAGCCCGCCTGACAGGCAAGGACATTGGACCGAAAAGGGGCACTTCATCGGCGGTCCGAATTGCAGGGTTTTTCGCGCTGACCGGAGGGCGGTCGAAAGGATTTCATGACGGGTGGCGAACGCAAGCCAGCGAAGACAGCCCTGGCCCATGACGCTTGCGTCCTAGGAACCTCAACCGGTGTTGCTCGGAGGCGGCAGACCAGGTATCGCGGCTTTGTCTGGCACTCAGGCCCTCTGTGGACGAGGTACAACTGCTGGCATGAAGGCACGACTGCGATCCACCTTGCCAGGATGCGGGTGAGGCCGTAGGCTGGGGAGATCTTGAACATGTTGACGGTTGCTGCGGCGGCACCCCACTTTTTCAACCCGGGGTCACGAACAAGCTGGGAGTACACGCGTCGCCTTGGTGGCTGCGACGCCTCACTCTTTCAACGCCGTCAGTACGCGCTCGGTGAGTTGCTCGATCATTTCAGGCAGGGCGGCATCCAGTGCAGGCGCCACTGCGGCCGAGAGGCGCTGGCTGATCTGTTCGACCAGCGTGGGCAGGGCTGCGTCCAGTGCGAGCGTCACGGCGGCGCGAACGCGTTCGGGATCCGGCGCCGGGGTTGCGGTGCGAGGCGGCGACGGTTTGGCGGGAGCGACCGCTTCCGGCCCCGGTTCGGCCTCGGCCCGTTCCCCGCGCTCGGCCCGAGCCGCCTCGATCAGGGGGCGCACCATATCGAGGACAACGGAAGCCTCCAGAGGCTTGCGCAGCAGGCCGTCGGCCCCGACACGGCGCATTTCCTCTTCATCCACCGCGTCGAGCGGCCCGGCTAGCAAGACCACCCGTGCGTGCCGGTGCCGCGGGTGATTCTTGATTTCCTCGCACAGTTCATAGCCGGACCTGGTGGGCAGGAAAACGTCCGCCATCACCAGGTCAGGATCCACATCGGTCAGGCGGATCAAGGCCGTTTCGCCATCGGTGACGGTGACGACCTCATAGCCCTCCTCGCGCAGGATGCGCTCGCCCATGCGCTGGGCATGGGGACTATCGTCCGCCAGCAGGATCCGGCTCATGGCTTGGGGGCAGCGGGCGAGGCCTGGGGCTGGCTGCCGGGCGAAGATTCTGGCTTGGCCTGCTGCGACTGCCGGCGGGCATCGGGCCTGGTGTCCAGTGCGGAGGTATCGGTCACCGGGGCGACCGTGACGTCGGTCACACCTGTCGCCGCGGGAGCGCTGGTAGGCACGGTCACGGGGATCGGTGGTCGGTAGGATTCCATGGTGGGCGTGCCGGACTTGGCTGCCATGCGCACGTCCGGGCTTTTGCGGAAAATGCCCCAGAAATGGCTGAGCAGGCCGGGCTTTTCCATGTGCTCGAGCTCGTACTTCATGCGCGCCAGCGCCACGGGATCGGGCTCGGGAATTTCCTGCTCGAGGGCGACCAACCGTTTCTTGGCCTCTTCGGCTAGCGGGCTCAGCGGGTAATCGCGGACCAGGCGCACGTAAGCCTCGATGTGCTTGTTGCGGAATCGCGGCCCCATCTTGGCGTAGGAATCGGCGAGCTGCCACAGCGCCTGGTCGGCCTTGCTGTAGAGCGGGTAGTGGTCCACCAGCCCTTGCAGGCGGTTGGCGGCGGCGGCGTGGCTACCCTTGGTGTGGTAGAAGCTGCCCACCCGGAACTCGCGTTCGGCCAGCACTTCCTGGATGTTGCGCAGAAGCTGCTCGGCCTGCGGGGCGAACTTGCTATTGGGGAACTGGACCAGCACCTGGCGGCACTCTTCTTCGGCCCGCAGCGCGTGAGTCTGATCGCGGTCGGGTTTCTCCATTTGCTTGTAATGGATCATGCAGATCTTCATCTGCGCTTCGGGGGCTTCCTCCAGGGTGGGATAGAAGAGGATGAAGTCTTTATATTCGGCCTCCGCTTGCGCCAGGCCGTTGGAGCCGCCCTCGCGATACCAACTGTCGGCGATCGCCAGCTTGGCTTTGGCCAGGAACTCGCTGGTTTCGTAAGTATTGATGAGCGTTTGCAAAGTCAGCCGGGCGATTTCGTAGCGCCCGCGTTCGATATCGGCGATCGCCTTGTCGAAGAGGACCTTGTCGGGCTGGAGCGTGTCTTTGGTGATGGGGTTTTCGTAGCGTCGCCGGCGGCAGCCGGTCGCCAGCAACGCGCAAACCACCGCCAGAACCGTCAACCAGCCAAGCCAGTTTCGCTTCATGGCATCCCTCGCAACCGAATCAAACTTTGATCGAGGTGGCCTCGCGCGCGATCTCGCGCATGCGCGCCACCGTGGCGGCCGGGTCGGCAGTGCCGAAGATGCTCGCTCCCATGACGATCCAGTCGCAGCCCGCGCGCACCACGTCCGGCAGGTTGTCTTCGTTCACCCCGCCGTCGATCTCGAGCTTGAAGGGCAAGCCCAGCTCGCGGCGGCGCCGGTCCAGGGCGCGGATCTTGCGCAGCGCGCCAGGAATCAATTCCTGACCGCCGAAACCGGGATTGACGCTCATGACGAGCACGAAGTCCGCCAGCTCCAGGACCTCGTCCAGCATACTGACGGGAGTGGCGGGATTCAGCACGACTCCCGCGGGCAGGCCGCGGCTGCGGATCAGGCGCAGCGTCCGGTCCAGATGAACGCATGCTTCCTGGTGCACCGAAATCTGGTCCGCGCCCGCCTCAATGAAGGCGGGGATGTAACGGTCGGGGTCGGTGATCATCAAGTGCACGTCCAGCGTCATTCGCGTGACTTTGCGGATGCACTTGACCACGGGCGGCCCGATGGTCATGTTGGGGACGAAGTGGCCATCCATGATGTCTAGGTGCAACATGGTGGCGCCGCCCTGTTCGACCCGGTCAATCTCGTCGGCCAGGCGCGCGAAATCGGCCGAGAGAATCGAGGGAACGATCTGAACCATCGCGAGCTAACTCGATCGTATCACAGCAGCGAAGAAGCCGTCCCCCGGCTCTCGGCCCGGCAGCCTCTGCACCATGCGCTGAGGCGGGCCGCCGAGCACCTCGCGGACTACGTCCTCGTTCTCTTCCGGCTCGAGCGAGCAGGTCACATAGAGCAGCAGCCCGCCCGGCGCAAGCAGGTCCAGCGAGTTGCGCAGGAGCCTGACTTGCAGCTCGTGCAACTCGACGAGCTTTTCAGGCGTGAGTCGCCATTTGATCTCGGGATTGCGAGCCAGCGTTCCGGTGCCCGAACAGGGCACGTCCACCAGGATCCGATCGAAGCGAGCGCGGAACGGCAGCGGGCGCGAGGCATCCGCCACTACCAAGGGGCAGCCCAGATCCTTCATGCGGCGCAGGCGGTTCAGGTGAAGATCGCAGGCGATGGCACGGCAGCCCGATTCCAGCGCCTGCGCGGTCTTGTTTCCAGGCGCCGCGCAGACATCCAGAAAACTCATGCCCGGTGCCAGATCGAGCAGCCCGGTGACCGCCTGCGAGCCGATGTCCTGAATGCGCAGGCCGGCGGGCCGGCCTTCGACCACGCGATAGCAGCCGGGGACTTCGGTGGGCTCGAGCACCACGCCTTCGGGCTTCGTCACGCCCGCCGGCAGGCGGACGTAGGTTTCGGGCGCGCGCAAATTGGCCCGGGCGACCTGGAGGGCGGTTTCGCTGCCGTAATGCCTCCGCCAGCGCTCCAGCAGCCACGCCGGGTGCGAAAGCTCGGTCGCCAGATCAGGGAAACTCACCGGCTCCTTGTTGACCTTGCGGAGCACGGCATTGACGAAGCTCGCCGCGAAGCGATGGCCCGAGCGTTTGACCAGCTCGACGCTCTCGTTGACTGCCGCGTGCGGCGGGATGCGATCCAAGCGCCTGATCTGGTAGATGCCCAGGCGGAGGGCCACGCGCACCTCCGGATCGAGACGCGCTGGGTCACGGCCGCTGATCTGCCGGATGAACCAGTCCAGTTGTCCCTGCCAGCGCAGCGATCCTAGCACCAGTTCCTCGGCCAGGGCGGCGTCGCGCGCATCCAGTTTCGCACTCCGGCTGGCCAGCAGGTCAGCCGCGTACCCGCCGCGCTCGACCAGAAGAAGAATGCGGAAGGCCACCTGGCGGGCTGGCGAGACCGCGACGCGGGTAGCTTCCGGCATGGGGCAGTCTCATCCTAACCTATAATGGAATGTGAATCTCGAGCCGGCCTTGCTGCGGAGGGTGGGCGAAGCCATCGGGCGCTTTCGCATGATCCGCGAGGGCGACCGGGTGGCGGTGGCCCTTTCCGGCGGCAAGGATTCGCTGGCGCTGCTGGAAGCCTTGCTACGCCTTCAGCAGCGCGCGCCAGTCCGCTTTTCGCTGTGCGCCTTCACCATCGAACAGGGCAAGTTCCAGCGTTCCCTGGCGCCCCTGGAGGAGTGGCTTAGGCGGCGGGGCGTGGAGTGGCTCTGCCTGGCGGATCCCCCTTCCCTTCGCCTGATCGAGACGCATCCCGACCATGGTTGCGATCTTTGCAGCCGCTACCGCCGGCGTGCCGTGTACCAGGCGGCGCGTGCCTTGCGGGCCAACGTCATCGCGTTCGGCCACACGGCCGATGACCTGTGCGAGGCCTTTCTGCGCAACGCGCTTTTCACCGGTCGCATCAGCGCCTTGCCGCCGGTGACCTGGTCGAGCCGCCGCGAATTCCGCCTGATTCGCCCCCTGCTGTACGTCAGCGAGCACATGACCCGCCAGTTCGTCGAGCGCCTGGGAGCGCCCGTGACGCCTTGCGCCTGCTCGTTGCGAACGGGAGGCGTGCGCGAGCAGATCCGGGGGTTGCTGGCGGAACTGGAGAAGCGGTACCCTCACCTGATGCGCAAGCTGGTGGCCGCGATGGGCCACGTGGACGCAGGACGGCTGCTCGACCCGCGCTTCCTAGAGTTGGAAGGGGATGCAGCCAGGGGGACGTCGCGGGCTCTGGCGACGGTCTCCACAGACTCCTGAGTATGGGCTTTTGCAATCCATCCTCGCGGTCAGGGGCCAGTGCCCCGCGCCGTCACGCTGACGGGTCGTTCACCTGCTGGAAAGCCGAGGTCTTATGAGACTACTACCGCGACACGAGAAGTTCTTCGAACTGTTCCTCAGCCAGGTTCGTGTCATCGAGGAGGCCGCGCAGTTGCTTTTGGAGGGGGCTCGCAGCGGGAACTCGCAGCTCGCCCGCAACGCAGTCCGCATCAAGCAGCTCGAGCGGGAAGGCGACGAGCTGGCCCATGACATTTTCACCAAGCTCAACCAGACCTTCATCACGCCGCTCGACCCGGAGGATATCCACGGCCTTTCCTCGCGCCTGGACGATGTGCTGGATGACATCGAGGACTCGGCCTACCGCATGTCGGCGTACCGGCTCGAGCCCATCCCGCCCACGGTGGTGGAGCTTTGCGAAATTGTGCACCAGTGCGCCCAGGCGCTGGTGAAGGCCTTCGAAGCCTTGAACAAGGGCGCCCCGCTGCTCGATCACTGCATCGAGGTGAACCGGTTGGAAGACTACGCGGACGAAGTGCTGCGGCAGGCCATCGCCGTGCTGTTCGAGCGCGAGCAGGATCCTATCGCGCTCATCAAGCTCAAGGAGGTGTACGAGTTCCTGGAAGACACGACCGACCGTTGCGAAGACGTGGCCGACGTGTTGCAGAACGTGGTGGTCAAGAACTCCTGAGAGCCGCGAGCGAGGTGGCGCCGGTCCATGTCCGTACTCACGCTGGTGGTCGTCATCATCGTCGTGGCCCTGCTGTTCGATTTCATCAACGGGTTCCACGACGCAGCCAACTCGATCGCCACGGTGGTAGCCACGCGGGTTCTGACGCCGTTGCAGGCCGTCATCTGGGCTGCCTTCTTCAACTTCGTATCCGCCTTCAGCTTTGGCACGGGCGTGGCCAAAACGGTAGGGGCGGGCATGGTGGACCTCAGCGTGGTCACCCCCTACGTGATCCTCAGCGGGCTGATCGGCGCCATCGTCTGGGACTTGATCACGTGGTGGCTGGGGCTGCCCACCAGCTCGTCGCACGCGCTCTTCGGCGGCTATGCGGGGGCGGCCATGGCCAGGGTAGGCCTGCTCAAGGGGTTGGAGCACGCTCCCGAGGCCTTGGTGTGGAGCGGGTGGACCAAGACCCTGATCTTCATGGTGCTGGCGCCCTTGATCGGCCTGGCGCTCGCCTACATTTACATGGTCGCCATTTACTGGCTTTTCCGCCATTGCAGTCCCAAAAAAATGGACTTTTACTTCCGCCGGCTCCAGTTACTCTCGGCGGCGGCTTACAGTTACTCCCATGGAACCAATGACGCCCAGAAGACCATGGGAATCATTGCCGGCGTGTTGTTCACGGCGGGGTTCCTCTCCAGCTTTCATGTTCCGGTCTGGGTGATCCTGGCCGCCCACGCGGCCATCGCCCTGGGTACGCTGGCCGGCGGCTGGCGCATCGTCCACACCATGGGCACGCGAATCACCCGGCTGCGCCCGCGCGGGGGGTTCGCCGCGGAAACGGCAGCGGCCACCTCCATCCTGCTTTCCACCGCCCTGCACGTGGGCGTCTCCACCACTCACGTGATCACGGGCGCGATTGCGGGAGTGGGTTCCATTCAAAGATTGAAAGCGGTGCGCTGGGCGGTGGCCACGCGCATTGTCTGGGCCTGGATCTTCACCATTCCGGCCTCGGCCGCGGTAGCCTGGGTGAGTTACTGGCTTCTTTACGTGGGCGGTCTGGACATTCGATGAGTTGCCATCCAGGAGGCAAGGCTGTGCAGAACGAATTCGAGGGTAAGGCAGCGCTGGTGACGGGTGCTTCCCGCGGCATCGGGGCCGCCACCGCGGTGGCGCTGGCACGACGCGGCGTGAAG
>JBMFPL010000061.1:0-12609 GCA_049969115.1 Bryobacteraceae bacterium
TGCGGAGGTTCCCGTGATCGCACGGGCGCGTTACCACATCCACCGCGATTCGCTGAGCGAAGCGGGCTCCGACCGCGTGGTCAGCGAGGAGGTTGTGGTCGGCCGGGAGCTAGCGCGGGAAACCCTCGCGGCGCTCTCCGGGGCGGGTTGAATGCGCCCCTGCCGCGCTATCCTAGCGGCGATGAGCAGCGAGAAATTCCGGTTGGACGGCAAGGTGGCCCTCGTCACCGGCGGCGCCAGAGGCATCGGCGAGGCGACGGCGCGCGTGTTCGCAGGGGTCGGGGCGGAGGTCGTCATCCTGGACATTGACGGGCAAAGAGCGGAGGCGCTGGCTGCTGAACTGCCCCGGGCCCGGGCCATCACCTGCGACATCACCTCCGAAGACGAGGTGACTGCGGCCTTCGCCCACCTGGATCGCTTGCACGTGCTGGTGAACAATGCGGGCATCGGGCTGGTGGGTGGCATCGAGCAGACCTCGCTCGAGGATTTCCGCCGCCTGTTCCGCGTGAACGTCGAGGGCATGTTCCTGGTGACGCGTGCGGCGCTACCGTTGCTGCTGGCTGTGCGCGGCTCGGTGATCAACATCGGCTCGGTTGCCGGCCTGATTGGCGTCAGGCACCGTTTCGCCTATTGCGCGACCAAGGGCGCGGTGGTGGCCATGACTCGCCAGCTCGCCGTGGATTACCCCACGCAGCTTCGTGTCAATTGCATCTGCCCGGGAACGGTAGAGACGCCTTTCGTGGAGGACTACCTGGAGCGCTATCACAAGCACGAAAAAGAAAAAGTCCGGGCCGAACTGCGCGCTCGCCAGCCCATGGGTCGCTTGGGGCGGCCCGAAGAAATCGCCCTGCTAGCCCTGTATTTGGCCTCCGACGCTTCCGACTTCATGACCGGCGCCATACTGACGATCGACGGGGGCTGGACCGCAGCCTGAGCGGTCGCGGCGCCGGATTTCGTCGCCAGCCGCCCGCAGCTCCTGCCCCGGCCGGAGGGCAATTGCGTGGGCTCCGGTTGCCCCTTCAGGATTCGGCGTGAATCTGCTCGGCGAGATAGCGCTCGAGCCCGATCTCGCGAATCAGCCCGAGCTGGGTTTCCAGCCAGTCGGCGTGCTCTTCCTCGTCCTCGAGCAGTTTTTCCAGCAGCTCGCGCGAGCCGTTATCGCTCTCATCCATCGCCACCCGGATGGCGCGGTTATACATGGCCACCGCGCCTAGCTCGAGCGCCAGGTCGTTTTCGATCTGCTGGCGGACGTCCTGGCCGATCTTGAGAGAGCCGTAGCCGGTCATGTTGGGAGTGCCCTCCAGGAAGAGAATGCGCTCGATGAGCCATTCCGCGTGACGCATTTCCTGGATGGAGAGCTGGCGGACCTTCTCGTAGAGCCGCCGGTATCCCCAATTGGCCTGCATTTCCGCGTGCAAAAAATACTGGTTGATCGCGGTCAGTTCCTCGGTCAGCGCTTCGTTCAAGACTGCAATGACCTTCTCGCTCCCGCGCATGGGATTCGCTCCTCGTATGGGATTCTTCACCAGTATATAGGCCCGCCGCACTGGCGAGCCCGATGACGCGGCCAGCAGCTACTTGATCCGCTCGTCGCGTTCGATCTTGCCGTCGCGGATATGGATGACGCGGTGAGCGTGCATGGCGATGTCGTGCTCGTGGGTCACCAGCACGATGGTATTGCCCTGCTGGTGCAGGCGGGCGAAGATGCCCATGATTTCGTTGCCGGTCGCGGTGTCCAGGTTCCCGGTGGGCTCGTCGGCCAGCAAGATGGAAGGGTTGTTGACCAGCGCCCGGGCGATGGCCACGCGCTGGCGCTGGCCGCCGGAAAGCTCGCTGGGCTTGTGGTACATGCGCTCTTCGAGGTCTACCTGGCGCAGAGCTTCGATGGCGCGCTTGAGGCGCACTTCCTTGGGCAGGCCCGCGTAAATGAGCGGCAATTCCACGTTGTGCAGCGCAGTGGCGCGAGGCAGCAGGTTGAAGGTCTGGAAGACGAATCCGATCTCTTTGTTCCGGATGCGCGCCAGCTCGTCGTCGCTGAGATCGCTGACCAGCCGCCCGTTGATGTAATAGCGGCCGCTGGTGGGCGTATCCAGGCAGCCAATGAGGTTCATGAGCGTGGACTTGCCGGATCCGGAGGGACCCATGATGGCTACATACTCACCCTTGCGGATCTCCAGATCCACGCCCCGGACGGCGTGAATCTCTACCTCGCCCATCAAATACGTCTTCCACAGATCGAACGTGCGGATGACGATGCCCTCGCGCCGCAGTTGCTCGCCGATATCGGTTGCTTCCTCTGCCACTCGTGCCATGTTGACCTTCCTGCCAGACCGGCTGCCGCGCGCCCGAAGGCGCCCGCTCAGGCCTGGTCCGATCGCGCCGGCGCTTTGTTGTCCACCCTGACACGGGCGTGGTTGCGCACCGTGCGGATGACGCGGTAGCTGCCGGTAATGATCTCTTCACCCTCCTTCAGGCCGCTGATGACTTCGATGTCCGTGGCCCCCGTGATCCCGGTTTCGACTTTCCGGAACACTGCCCTGTCGCCCTCGATCACGAAGACCCCCTGGATTTCCTCCTTGCGCGCTTTCTGGGCAGCGGCATCGGCCTTGCCGGCCGCCTGCACGCCGCCCTTGGGGGACTCCTCCAGGTCGCCTCGCTGGCGCACGGTCAGAGCCTGGATCGGAATAGTAAGGACGTTTTTGCGCACCGCCGTGGTTATCTTGGCCGTGCAGGAAAGGCCGGGCCGGATCTCCTCGGGCGGGTTGTCCAGGGCGATTACCACCTTGAAATCCTTGGCCTCCTGGCTGGAGATGGCGCTTTGGGAGGCCGCCAGCCCGGTGGAGCGCAGGATGGCAGTGTTGCCGATCTCGATGACGCGCCCCTTGAAAACCCGGTTGGGAATGGCGTCAATGGTCACATCGGCAGGCTGGCCGAGCTTCACGTTCAGGATATCGGTCTCGTCCACTTTGACTTCGGCCGTGATCAGCGACATGTCGGCGATGGTCATGATCAGGCTGGCAGGCGAATTCTGGATCCCGGGCACCACCGTCTCGCCCACGCGCACCGGCAGGTTGGTGACCACGCCGTCCAGCGGCGCCACGGCGTAGGTTCGCTGCAACACGTCAGTGGCCCGGCGAAGGTTGGCTTGGGCCAGGGCGACCCGTTTTTGCGCGGCGGCCAGTTGGGAAGCCGTCTGCCCCCGTTGCGCGCGGGCCTGCGCCACGCGGGCTTCGGCCTCGCGCAAGGCCGCCTGGCGCGCCTCGAACTCGATCCGCCGCTGGTCGAACTCCTGCCGCGAGATCAGCCTCTCTGCCCACAGCTTCTCGGCACGCTGGAAGTTGATGCGCGCCTGCTCGAGTTCGGCCTTGGTGCGGTCCAGCGTAGCCTGGGCGGTGGCCAGGTTTTCGTCGGCCACGCGCAAGGCGGCTTCCGCCGCAGCCGATTCCGCCTCTGCCTGGCTCAGGGCTGCGCGCTGGGCGGCCACGTCGGCTTCGGGTTGCACCGATTCCAGCCGCGCCAGCAACTGCCCCTTGCGCACCCGGTCGCCTTCCTTGACCAGAATTTCCGTGATGCGCGACGGGGCCATGGCGTTGGTCCCGATGTTAATGTAATTGCGAGGCTTGATCTCGCCCGAGGCGGTCACCACCGAGACCAGATCCTGGCGGACCACGCGCCCGGTCTGCACCGTCACCACGCCCCGCTGGTTATACTTGACGCCGCCGTAAACCCCGCCGGCAATGAGGATTGTCGCCAGGATTCCAAGCCAAACCTTCCAGTTGCGCTTCACGCACCGCTCCTCGTACTGTGAAGAAGACGAGCCCTTGCGCCCGTTTGTTCCCTTGCCGCGGGCCGAGCCCCTTGGCGCGCTTCTGTGCCTCCCTGCCCGAAATTCTGACCGAAATTTCATCCTACCATTCCTGGAATTTCCGCGCCCGGGGGGACATTACTTTCACACAGGCCGCGCGGGCGCGGGATGTTCTGTGGGGCCTGACCGGCGCAAGACGCGCTCGCGCCTGGTTCGCTCGATCGCGCCTTGCGAGCGCGTCGTCCGCCGCACGCCCTTGGTTATCATGAAGTGATGGCGACCCCGGCTGGTTCTGGCGTTGACCCTCGAGCGCAGGCGGTCTTCGATCTCGAGCAGCAGTACCTCATCCAGACCTACCGCCGCTTCCCCGTGGTGCTCCGGCGAGGCAAGGGTTGCTGGCTTTACGACACGGCCGGCAAGCGCTACCTCGACCTGATTTCCGGCATCGGGGTGAACGCCCTCGGCCACGCTCACCCGCGCATCCTGCGCGTCATTCGCGAGCAGGCCGCGCTGCTCATCCATTGCTCGAACCTTTACTACCACGATTATCAGGGCCCGCTGGCCCGCCGGCTGGCCGAAATCAGCGGCTTGCAGCGCTGTTTCTTTTGCAACTCGGGAACCGAGGCAGTGGAAGGCGCCCTCAAGATCGCGCGCGCCTACGGACGCCGCCAGAATCCGGACAAGCACCGGATCGTCGCGCTGGATAATTCCTTTCACGGCAGGACGCTGGGCGCGCTCTCCATCACCGGCCAGCCCAAATACCGCAGCGACTTCGAACCGCTGCTGCCGGGCGTCCGGTTCGTAGACCGCAACGACGGGGCCGCCCTGGAAGAGGCCGTGGGACCGCAAACCGCCGCTGTCGTGCTGGAGTGGATCCAGGGCGAGGGCGGCATCCGCCCGCTCGAGATAGATTTCGTGCGCCGGGCCCGTGAGCTGGCTGACCGCTACGACGCGCTCCTCGTCATGGACGAAATCCAGTGCGGCCTGGGACGCACCGGGCGCTACTTCGCTTACCAGCTCGCCGAGCCGCCGGTGACGCCCGATGTGGTCGTTGTTGCCAAGCCGCTCGCCTGCGGGCTGCCCCTGGGCGCCATCATCGCCAGCGAGAAAGCGGCAGCGGCCCTGAAGTCCGGCATGCACGGATCCACCTTCGGCGGCGGAGCGCTGGCCTGCCGCGTGGCTCTGGAATTCCTCGACATCCTCCAAGACCTGCTGCCCGCGATCCACCAGGCTGGCGCCGCCTTCCGCGTTCAGCTCACCGAGCTGGCTCGCCACTTCGGCTTCATCCGCGAAGTGCGAGGCTACGGGCTGATGATCGGCATCGAGCTCGACATGCCTTGCCGCAGCCTCGTCGAGGACGCGCTCGCCGAAGGTTTGCTCATCAACTGCACCAGCGAGAACGTGATCCGGCTGCTGCCGCCCTACATCATCAGCGACGCCGAGGTGGACCGCGCCGTCAAGATCCTCGCCCGACTGTTCAAGAAAATCAAATACCCGCCCGAAAGCGCCTGAGCCGGCGCCTGACATACCATAGGGCCGGAGGTAACCATGGCGGCGGTTTCTCCTGCCGAGTTGTTCGAGCGGCTTGGCTTGGAAGCGGTGAATTCGGGCGCCTGTTACGGCCCGTGGATTGAGCGGCCTTCGGGCGGCGAGCTGGTCTCTTACACCCCCAACGACGGTTCGCCCCTGGCCCGCGTGCTCATGGCTTCGGCGGAAGACTACGAGCAGGTGGTCTCGTCCGCTGCCCGCGTCTTCGAGCGCTGGCGGATGCACCCGGCGCCCAAGCGTGGTGAGATCGTGCGCCAGATCGGCGATGAGCTGCGCCGCGCCAAGGACGATCTGGGGTCGCTGGTCAGCCTGGAGATGGGCAAGATCCTGGCCGAGGGGCGGGGCGAGGTACAGGAGATGATTGACATGGCCGATTTCGCGGTCGGCCTCTCTCGCCAGCTTTACGGCCTGACCATGGCCAGCGAGCGGCCGCGCCACCGCATGTACGAACAGTGGCACCCGCTGGGGCTGGTGGGCGTCATCACCGCGTTCAACTTCCCGGTCGCGGTCTGGGCCTGGAACGCCCTCATCGCCGCGGTTTGCGGCGACTGCGTCATCTGGAAACCTTCTTCGGAAACGCCGCTCACCGCCATTGCCGTGCAGAAGATCGTCAACCGCGTGCTCGAGCGCAATGGCTGGCTCGGGGTTTTCAACCTGGTGATCGGGCGCGGCTCCGAAGTTGGCGAGCGCATGCTGGCCGACCGCCGCATCCCGCTGATCAGTTTCACGGGATCCTGCGCCATGGGCCGCCGCGTCGCCGAAGTCGTAGGCCGGCGGTTGGGCCGCACCATCCTCGAGCTGGGCGGCAACAACGGCGTCATCGTGATGGAAGACGCCGATCTGGAACTTGCCCTGCGCGCCATCCTCTTCGGCGCAGTGGGCACTGCCGGGCAGCGCTGCACCACCATCCGGCGCCTGTTCTTGCAGCGCGGCATCGCGGCGCGCTTCACCGAGTCCCTGATCGCGGCTTACCGCCAGATTCGCATCGGCCCCGCGCTGGAGGAATCCACGCTCATGGGGCCGCTGGTGAACCGCCAGGCGGTGGCCGACATGATGGAGGGCCTCGAGCGCGTCCGGCGCGAGGGCGGCGAGCTTCTCTACGGGGGGCGGCCGCTCGACCTGCCAGGCGGTTGCTACGTGGAGCCTGCCATCGTGAAAGCTCACCCCGGCATGCCCATCCAGCGTGAGGAGCTGTTCGCGCCCGTGCTCTACCTGATCGAATTCGATGATCTCGAGGAGGCCATCCGCTGGCACAACGACGTCCCGCAGGGGCTCTCCTCGGCCATCTTCACCCGTAACCTGATCGCGGCCGAAACCTTCCTGAGCGCCTGCGGCAGCGACTGCGGCATCGCCAACGTCAACATCGGCACCAGCGGGGCCGAAATCGGCGGCGCTTTCGGCGGCGAGAAGGACACCGGTGGGGGTCGCGAGGCGGGCAGCGATGCCTGGAAGGCTTACATGCGCCGCCAGACCGTCACCATCAACTGGTCCTCGGAGCTCCCTCTGGCCCAGGGCATCCGTTTCGAGTTGTAAGGTGGTCATGAAGGCTCGCGCGTTGACCGGGATCATGCTGGCGCTATGCGAGGCGCTGCCGGCCCTGGCCGGCTGGCGCGCGGTCGTTTATCTGGGCGGCGCTGCGAGCCGCCAGAGCGACTTGTTCATCCGACAGCCCGAGCGCGCCACCGAGCTCGAGCTCCGCGGCGTTAACTGGAAGGGCGAATCCTTCACGCCGCCGCTTTATTACGGCTGCCGCCTGGGTTACTTCTTCGGGCCTTTCGGCCTGGAAGCCGAATTCGTGCACCAGAAAATCTACGCCCGCAGCGGGCGGCTGGTGGAGGCGCGGGGGGCGCTGCGCGGCGCGCCGGTTCAGGAGCGCGTGCCCATGGAAACGCTGGTGCGGCAGTTTTCCATTTCCCACGGCCTGAACCTGTTGGTGGCCAACCTCGTGTGGGAGCGAAAGCTTTCGCCACGCACCTTCCTGCAACTGCGCCTGGGCGCCGGTCCCACCATCCCGCATCCCGAGAGCGAAATCCAGGGCGAGGGTTTTCAGCACTACCAGCTTGGGCGGCCGGCCCTCCAGGCCGCCGCCGGCTTCGAGTACCGCCTGTGGCGCGGGCTGCACGCTCTGACTGAATACAAGTTCACTCGCACGCGACAGAAAGTGGATGTGGCTGCCGGCTACGCCGAGACCCTGGTCCGCAGCCATCACGGAGTTTTCGGTCTCGGTTTTCGCTTCTGAACAGGGAGGACTCGTGAAATCTGTTGCCGGTTGTCTGGTTGCCTTGCTGGCCGCCGTTGCGCCGGCAGCCGCGCCCGGCGGGCTGACTCTGGTTGACAACGGCCGCTCGGCCTACACCATCGTGATCGCGCGCGACGCCTCGCCCTCCGAGCGACGTGGCGCCCAGGAATTGCAGCGCTTCCTCGAGGAAATCTCGGGGGCACGACTGCCCGTGGTTACCGACGAGGCCCGCCCGCAGGGGCCGCTCGTGCTGGTGGGTCGCAGCCGCCTGCTCGACCGGCTGGGCGTGCGCGTCCACTGGGACACACTGGGTCCGGAAGGCTCCCTGCTGAAGACCGCGGGGCGCAACCTCGTCATCGCCGGCGGCCGCCAGCGCGGCGCCATGTACGGGGTCTATGTTTTCTTGGAAAAACTCGGGTGCCGCTGGTATACCCCCGAAGTAAGTCGCATTCCCAGATTGCGCACCATTCGCATCCCTGCTCTCGATGAGACCCACAAGCCTTCGTTCGAATACCGCGAGCCTTTCTTTTACGAGGCTTTCGACAGAGACTGGGCCGCGCGCAACCGCATGAACGGCCACTTTCTCAAACTGGATGAAAGCACCGGCGGCAAAGTCCAGTATTACCCGTTCGTGCACAGCTTCTACCAGTTACTGCCGCCCGAAAAATACTTTCGCGAACATCCCGAATATTACTCGCTGATCGCAGGCAAGCGGCGCGCCGAGCGCGGCCAGCTCTGCCTGACCAATCCCGAGGTGCTGCGCCTGGCCACCGAGACCGTGCTGCGCTGGATCCGCGAGCATCCCGAGGCCACCATCTTTTCGGTTTCGCAGAACGACTGGACAGGCTGGTGCGAGTGTGACAACTGCCGGCGCGTGGAAGAGGAAGAAGGAGGGGCTCATTCCGGGCCCCTGCTGCACTTCGTCAACGCCCTGGCGGCCGAAGTCGAAAAGCACTATCCCGACAAGCTCATTGACACGCTGGCTTACTGGTACACCGAAGAGCCGCCGGCGCGCGTCAGGCCGCGCCGTAACGTGCGCGTGCGGCTGTGTCCCATCCGCGCCTGCGAGGCGCATCCTTACGAAACTTGCGACCGCAACGCCTATTTCATGAAGCGGCTCCAGGCCTGGTCACGGATCACCAACCAGCTTTATATCTGGCATTACAACACCAACTTCGCCCACTACCTGCTGCCCTTTCCCGACTTCGACCAGCTGATCGCGGACATCCCCATGTATCACCGCCACGGCGTGGTCGGCTTATTCATGGAAGGAGCTTACGCGCCGGGAGGCGGTGGGGAGATGGCCGAGCTGCGTTCCTACGTCATGGCGCGGCTGCTCTGGGACGTCAAGGCCGACGCTCGCAAGGAGATGAACGAGTTCATTGAGGCCGTCTACGGCCGCGCCGCCCCGCGCATCGCCGAGTATCTCGAGTTGCTCCACCGGCAGGTGCGCTTCCCGCCCCACGGCCGGGGCCACCATTTGTGGATCTACCAGGGACCGGGCGCGCCGTATCTGGAAGCCGATTTTCTCGCGCGCGCCCGCGAGCTGCTCACCCGGGCCGAGCAGGAGGCCGAAAATGACGCCGTGCGTCGGCGCGTCCGCAAGGTACGGCTTTCGATTGACTACGTGGAGTTGATGCGCGCCATGGCCTTCGAACTGCGCGATGGTTGGTACCAGATGCCGCCGGCCGCCCGCGCCCATCTCAGCAAGCGCTTCCCCGAATTCCTGCGCGAAGTGCGCAGCTTCGGCATCCAGCAACTCCACGAGGGCCGGGGCCTCGATTACGATGAAAAGGAGTTCGAGCGCCGCCTGCGTCGCTTCGGCGTCTTCACGCTGGAAAACGAAACCCTGCGCGTGGCCGTGGTTCCCGGCCTGAACGGGCGCATCGTGGAGCTGGTTCACAAGCCGAGCGGGACGAACCTGCTGCGGCGGCCCGATCCCGGCGACGCCGGCTACCCGAACGTCAGCGGCCTCTTCGTTTCCGCGCATCCGGACTACCAGGCGCGCCCCTGGGAAGTTGAATGGCAAGTCTGGAATGCGGCGCCCGACCGGATCGAAATGGGCGGCGCCTGCGCCAACGGGTTGAAGATCTCGCGCCTGATTCGCCTGGCTGGCGGCGAAGTGCGTACCCAAACCGAGGTGACCAACGCGGGCTCTGCCCCCGTCCAGGTTGCCTTGCAAAGCCGCGCCGATTACGCCGCTGGCCCGGTCGAAGATCCGCGCATCGCGGTCAGCTACCGCAGCCGGGACGGGCGGATGGTCGACCGCACCCTGTTCGAGCCGGGCGAGGAGACCCGCCGCGGCGAGCCGTTGGACGGCGGCGCCTGCCCCGACGGCGCGTGGCGAGCGTTCCACCGCGCCGGCGGCCGAGCCCTGGTAAACCGCTTCCCCAATCCCCAAGTGCAGCGGGCCGTGCTGGACTGGACCGTGCAGGGCGAAAACCGCATCGGCCTGGTCCTGTGGACCCCAGAGCGGACCCTCAACCCGGGCGAGACCCTGCGGCTGGAAACGGTTTACGCGGTGAAGTAATCTTCGGGCCGGTGCTCGTGCGCGTAGCGGGCCATGGCCCGCATGTTCTCCTGCGGCGTGTCGCGCACCACCTCGCAGCCTGCGCCTACGATGAAACGCGGCCCGGCTTGCCGGTGACACTCGGCCACCGCCTGCCAGACGATCTGCGGCGTGCCGTTGCGCAGCACGCCTACCGGTTCGATGTTGCCCAGCAGCACCTGGTCCGGCCCCATCACCCGGCGCGCCTCGTCCACCGGGGCGAGGAAATCCAGGTCCACGATGTCCGCGCCCAGCTTGCCCATGCCTTGGAAAAGCTTGCGCGTGCGGCCGCAGATGTGCAGCCTCACCAGCATCCCCATGCCGTGCAGCCCGTCCACCAGCCTCTTTTCGTACGGCCAGACGAACTCGTAGTAGATTCTGGGCCCGACCAGCGAGGCGGCCGCGTCGCCCACACCCATCAGCTCGGCGCCCGCCTCGAACTGGGCGCGCGCGAACTCCAACTCCATGGCCACGCAGAACTCGAACAGCTCGCGCACGAAGGCCGCATCGTCGGTGAAATCGAGCATCAGGGTGTTGATGCCGCGCAGGTCGGCGGCCATGGCGCACGGCCCCTCGATCCAGCCCTCGACCATCTTCTCGCGCCCCACCCGCTCTTTAAGCAGGGCCACGCCCCGTACGCGGTCCGTCATGCGCCCGCCGCCCAGCGGGTCGGGCGGGCGGAGGTGCGCCAGCTTGCGCTTGTCGGCCAGCAGGGCCTGCGACTCCACGATGGCGGGGGGCTGGTGGTCGAACCATTCGATGGCGCCGCCCAAATCGGCGGTCTCGCGCGCGGGGTCGGAGATCGCAGAAACATGATCGAAGCCAAATGTTTCAGCGACCCGGATCTGTGCCTCGCCCAGCACCCGGTAATCGCTCACGTAGTCGCGGTAGCGCACGCCCGCCAGGTCGGCGGCGAACATCATGGTGATGGGCATCAGCGGCAGCCGGTCCACCGGCTCGCCCTTCAGGTGAGCGAGGATGCGTTCGCGCCCGGTCATCGCATTTCCACCCCTACGATTTCTTCGTCATAGGTTGCCACGATCCGGCCCCCTGGCGGCACCCGCAGGAAATCGCTGCCCCAGGGCCCGTCGGCCAGCCGCCGGATGAGCGAGAGATCGCCCGCCAGCTTCTCGAACTCCCAGCCCCGCGACTCCGCCTCGCGCCGCGCCGCTTCCTCGAAACGCCCGTCCGGCTCCAGCCCGGTTTCGATGAACGCGATCCGGCGGTAGTGGCGCATGGCCTCGCCGAGCTGCTCGAGCAGGTAGCGAGCGTTATCCTGGCCGTAACGCGCCGCCAGTTCTTCGAAGCTTCGTTTCAGCCCGAGTCGTTGCTGGATGGAAAGCTGGGCAACATCGCGGCCGCGCTCGATCCACCCTGTAGTCAGAAAGTAAGTTCCCGGGCGGGCCCGGAAATACTCCAGGTAACGCTCGCGGCTGCCCAAGAACAGCGTAATGCAGTCGTGCGCGCGGGGAACGATCAGGGGCAGCGAGCGCGCGGCCAATCCCGCCAGGCCCATCCCGCAGAGCGCGTAGCCGAGCAGCACGGCTTCGTAGCGCCCATCGTCTGTTCGGTCTATCGCCTCCTGCAAACGGGCTCGCATGGGCGCCGCCCCCAGATCGTGCAACGCTTTGGGGAGAAATTCGAGGTCCACCTGGTTGACGGAGTGCGCCACTGCCCAGCAGAGTTCCCGGTATAGGATCTCGCAGCCGATCAGGCGCAACCGCATCGGGCACGTCCCCGCCCCGGGCCCTCTCTCAGTCCATGTGGAAGACCTCTTCCATCTCCGCCCACCACTCGCCTTCGCGGCGGCTGGCGAGCGGCCGCTGCATGGGTTTCACCAGCGTCCACCACTCCTGCGTCCTGGGATCGGCTGCCATTTTCGCCATGTCCGCCTCGAAATCCTCGCCAACATACTCGAAGTAACTGAACAGGTAACCGTCTTTGTAATAAATCGAGTAATTGCGTATGTTACATTTCCGGATAGTTTCCAGCACGTCGGGCCAGGGGTTGGCGTGGCAAGCCTTGTACTGTTCGAGGTGGGCCGGATCCAGGCCGATGACCATGCCGTAGCGTCGCATGGATCGAGTATAGCCGCTCAGGCCGGCGGCAGGCCTGGCAGATCCAGCTCCGCCAGCCGCACCGCGCGGCGCTCGGCCAGCGAGCGGTAACAGGCTTCCACCAGGGCCAGGGTTCGCAGGTTGTCACGCCCGCTGATTGAGGGCGCACGCCCGGTGGCCAGCGCGTCCAGCAGCTCGCCCATGGTGCCCGCGAAAGCGTCGGGGAACCAGGCTTCCGGCCATCGCGGCGAGAACCAGACGCCCGGTTGCGAGCGCAGCGTGAAGTCGATCGTGCTGGGAACGACGTTGGGCCAGGCGGGCCAGCCGATGCTGCCCCGCGCCATCCCTTCGGTCCCCTCGAGCCGCCACCGCACGTAGTTGTCGGCGGCGGCTCCTTCCAGCACGGGGCCGG
>JBMFPL010000062.1:0-12586 GCA_049969115.1 Bryobacteraceae bacterium
CTACGTGGGCCGGGGGCACGCCCGGGCTGCCCCCCAGCAGGATGCCGCGGCCGCCGGAGGAAGAGCGCAGCAGGTGGGTGGCCAGGGGCACGGCCATCTGCCCCGCGATCTCGCTCGGCGCGGCCAGCACAGGCAGGCGACCATCGTCGGTCTCGATGATTTCGCAGCCGATGGCTGTGATCTCGCGCGCCACCAGCCGCTGGAAAATCTGCGGCCCGGCCACGGCCATGTGGTAAAACGCCATCATGGCCGTGCCGGGATGAGCTTCGTCCACCTCGTCCAGCCGCGGCGTGGAAATCTTCACCACCAAGTCCGAGCGGTGAATCACTTCGGCGCTCGAATAGGCGAGGTTGGCGCCCGCGCTGGTGAAGTCCTGGTCGGAAAACATGGCGCCGTCGCCCGCGCCCCTTTCAACCCACACTTTGTGGCCGCGGGCGGCCAGTTGCCTGACCACCGCAGGCGTGAGCGCGATCCTGCGGTCCCCCGGGTTGCGTTCCCGCAAGACTCCGATGTTCACGGCCTCTCAGTACCCTTCCTCTTCCAGCCGCACCTTGCCGGCGAAGCGCCGGTAAGCGAACCAGGTGTAGAACGCCACCAGCGCTATGCCCGGTATCCACCAATAAAGCGCCACCTTGAGGCCATAAGCGCCGGTGGCGGTGTTGTGAATCGTCAAGCTCAGTTTGGGGTCGGTGACCGAGGGGAGCACGTTGGGATACAGGCCGAAGGCTACGCTGGCGAGCATGCCCGCAAAATAGGTGCACGAACCCAGGAAGGCCTTGGCGTCATCGCCGCGGCGCCGCTGGAGCAGTGTCCAGAGCAGGCCGGCCAGCGCCAGCGCGGGGAAGAGATAGCCCCAGGGGTGCGCGCTGAACCGCTCAGCGATGCGCGGCTGGACGCGGAACGTGGCGCCGCTGAGCACCAGCGTCAGGCCCAGCACGGCGTACCAGAGCAGCCCGGCCAGCCCGCGCGCCCGCCCGCTGACGGGTCCCTCGGTCTTCATCGCAACCCAGTGGGCGCCGTGGTGGCTGAGGGCGGCCAGCGCCGCCAGCCCCGCCAACACCGTGTACCAATCGAGGATGCCCGGTTCGGGTCCCGGGACCCAGTTCGTCCACAGGGGCAAGAAGAAATGGCCTTCGGCGTCCAGCGGGACTCCGCGGACTACGTTGCCCAAGGCCGCGCCGAAAAAGATCGCGAGCAGGACGCTGGCCCCGGCGAAGACAGCGTCCCAGAAGGGAATCCAGACCGGACTGCCGATGTGGCTGCGGAATTCGATGGCCGCGCCGCGCAGGATCAGCAGCCACAGCACGATCATCAAGGGCAGATAGAAGCCGCTGAAGCTCGAAGCGTACAGGGCCGGAAAGGCGAAATACAGGGTGCCGCCGGCGGCCAGCAGCCAGACCTCGTTGCCGTCCCAGACCGCCCCGATGCTGCGCAGGATCTGCCGGCGCTCTGGCTCGTTGCGGCCTGCCAGCCAGTGAACGGCGCCGGCGCCCAGATCGAAACCGTCCAACAGCACGTACATCGTGAGCATCAGCGCCACCAGACAGAACCACAGGGTTTCCATGACGCCCTCCTCAATGTGCCGCCTCGCTGGCGGCCGGTTCCGGCCCGCGATCCAGCTCGCGGTAGCAGAGGTACAGGAACAGGATCGAAAGCACCGCGTACATGCCCATGAAACCGATCAGCGTGAACAGGGTGTTGCCCGATGAGACGTTGTAGGAAGCGCCCTCGGCGGTGCGCATCAAGCCGTATATCACCCAGGGCTGGCGGCCCATCTCCGCCGTCAGCCAGCCCGCCGTGTTGGCGATGAACGGGAAAGGCGCCATCAGCAGCAGCACCCAGAGCCAGCGTCGGCTCTCAAAGAGCCGCCCGCGCCCGAGTTTGTAGAGCGACACCAGCGCTACGGCAATGAAGATGGTCCCCAGGCCGACCATGACATGGTAGGCATAGTAAAGCAGCGGGATTTGGTCGGGCCACTGATCGCGCGGGAACGCGTCCAGCCCTTTCACCTCCGCCGTCCAGCGCCGGTAAGTCAGAAAGCTGAGCATCCTCGGGACCAGCAGCGGGTTATCCAGGCGAAGCTTCTGCACGTCAGGCTGTCCCAGGATGGCGATGGGCGCGCCCTCCATGGTTTCGAACAGGCCTTCCATGGCGGCGAGCGTGGCCGGTTGGTGGCGCGACACGTTGCGCACCTGCATGTCACCGGTGGGAATGAGCATCAGGATGCTGGCCATGCCAGCCGCGATCACGCCCAGACGCACGAAGGTCCGCCCGTACTCGGCATGCCTGCCGCTCAACAGATAGAAGGCGCCGATGGAGGCCATCAGGAAGCCCGCCGTGACCAGAGTGCCGAACTGGTTGTGCAGGAACATCCAGGCCAGCCAGGGATTCAACAGCAGGGCCCAGAGGCTTTCCAGATGCACGTCCCCACCGAGCAGGATTTTATAGCCCACGGGATGCTGCATCCAGGCATTGGTCGCCAGGATGAAGTAGGCAGAAAGCCACGTGCCCAGCCACAGAAGCAGCGAGATCGCCCAGTGGGCCTTACGGGAAAGGCGCTTTTCCCCGAACAGCAGCAGTCCTACGAAAGTAGATTCCAGAAAGAAAGCGAATACGCCTTCCATGGCCAGGGTCTGCCCGATCACACCCCCGGCGGCCTTGGCGAAACGTGCCCAGTTGGTCCCGAACTGGAATTCCATGGGAACGCCGGTCACCACGCCCATGGCGAAGGTCACGGCGAAAATCCTGATCCAGAAGCGCGCCGCGCGGTCGTAGTGCTCTCGTCCGGTGCGTAGCCCGAGAGTCTTCAGGGCGAAGATCAGCAGGGCCAGGCCCATCGAGAGCTGGGCGAAAACGTAGTGAAACGTGATGGTAAAGGCGAAATGGAAGCGGTGCAATCCCAGCGCGTCTTCCATGGTCTACATTCATATCAAGTGGGCAGGTCGGGTGCAAGCACCGCCGCCCGATCAAGTCTCTGAAATTGCCTCCCAGCGCACGCCAATGCGCGGGGCGGCGTAGCCGGCCTCTCTCAGCCAGTCGCCGTATGCCATGACCCAGTGCGAGTCGCGGACCTCGTCGAGCAGCCGCCGCCACTCGCCCAGGATGCGCACGTCCTGCTGCGAGCGGCAGATTTCGTAGAAGGGATTGCCGGTGATCACCCCGCGCATGCCGATCCAGCGGCAGGTGGCGTATTCGGGGTTGAGGAACGTCACTGCCTGGCCCGAGGGCGCTTCCACTTTGGGCGCTGCCCCGTACTCGCTTTCGTAGTGGGTGAGGATGCGGACGGGCTGGTAATGCGCGCCGTTCATGCGACGCGGCGCCGTGCAGTGCGCGCAGGTCACCATGCCCCGGTGCGGAAAGGTGGAATTGTGGAGGAACACGGGCGCGCGAGCGATCCGCCACAGCAAGATGCAGGGCGGGAGGATCACGAAATCGGATTCGCACAGCGCCAGGCGCCCCTCGTCGTTGAGCAGGCTGAGCGTCAGGCAGGCGGTAGTCTCTGCGATGGACAGGATCGTGCCCATGCAACCGGCGATGGTCAGGATCGAGGCGTCGTGCTCGCGCAGCAGATCCCGGAACACCGCGTAGAGAAGAAACGCATTGACCACGAAGCGCCGGTCGGTCTCCAGCGTGGTGCCCGGCAGGGCGAGGTAGCGTCGCGTCCATTCCTCCGCCTGCGTCACCTTGCGCGAATCGGCCAGGGCGGCGCGGATGCGAGGACCGAAGCTTTCGTAGCTGATCTCGACGATATCGAGGCGGAAACGCTCGCGCGCCACCTCTGGAGCCTCCGGCGCGTACTTGCCCCGGGCGCCTCCCAAGGCCACCACCCGCGCGCCCAGGAAGTTCTTCACCGCGTACAGGGCGCGTAGTCGCCAGAGCAGCTCGCCCGGCTCATCCACCACCACGTCTTCCACCGAAAGGCGGGGCGCGCCGGGCGCTGGCGGCTGATCGCGCTTGCGCAGGTAACGGGTGCTCAGCGCCTCGTACCAGTAGTAGACCGGTCCGGAACGCCGGCGCACGAAAATGATCCCTTCGGCTTTTTGCGGCATGAGAGCGCGCAGAAGATCGCCCGGCCCTGTCGCAGGGTACAGCAGTCGCACGTCGGCTTTCTCTTCCGCCAGCCGGGACGCTGCCTCGGGGCTGGAGACGCGCACGACAGGCTTGACATCGAGCTCGAAGCCTGCACCCAAGGCCAGGCGCTTGAGTTCGGCCTCGATCCTGCGAACCTCTTCAGCCGCCGCTTCCTCGCTTTGCACGCCGCCCCACGACTTCCACGAGGTGGCCTGGCGCCGCTGCGGTACGCGGTACATCAGCACGGGCTGCACGCGCAGAGGTTGGCCCGGGCTGTGGTAGGCGCGATCCGGGTCCCACAGGTCAGCGGGCCACGGGGCCGTCGCTCCGGGCGGGGGAACCGCCGCCCCGGCGATCATCCTCTCCAGAAACTCCCTGCGATTGGGAAACCCGCAGCACATCTTGCCTCCTTGACCAGGGCGCTCTCACATCATACGCGGAAAATCGGATGGCGCGCCGCAGCCTGCGAGTGGCGCAGCCGGAAGGCCCTCACCAACCACTGAGCTTCGTGTGCGCAGGCACCGCCGGGGCGCAGGCGCGTTATTCTTGAGATACTGTGAGCGTGAACTCGCCCAGGAAAGTTCGCGATTATGGAGGCAATAAAGTGATTCGCAGGCGCGAGTTCATGGCTGGAGTCGCTGTGGCGTGGCCGGCGATCAGACCGCGTGCGGCGGCGAGGCCAAACGTTTTGTTCATAGCGGTGGACGACCTGCGCCCGCAACTTGGCTGTTACGGTCACAGCCGCATGAGGACGCCTAACTTGGACCGGCTTGCGGCCGAGGGGATCCGCTTCCACCGAGCTTACTGCCAGCAGGCGGTTTGCGCACCCAGCCGCGCAAGCCTGTTGACCGGGGCCCGACCGGACACCACACGTGTCTACGATCTCCAGACGCCACTGAACACTGTGCGACCGGATCTCATCAGCCTGCCCCGGTTCTTGCGCAGCCACGGTTACGAGACAATCTCGCTGGGAAAGGTCTACCATCACCCCAACGAAGATCCCGAGGGGTGGAGCGCCCCGCCATGGAGCCCGTCCGGCGACTGGGTCGGCCGCGGCTACCTGAATCCCCTCTCGATCGTTGCGGTGCGGCAGCGCGACGCCGCGATGCGCGCCGCCTGGGAGATGGCATCGAAAGCGGGCCGGCGCGCACAGCCGCCCGCGTACGGTCTCGGCCCGGCTTACGAAGCGGCCGACGTGGCTGACAACGCCTATCCTGACGGCAAAATCTGCGACAAGGCTATCCAGGAACTGCACCGACTCCGGGGCCGCGCTTTCTTCCTCGCAGTGGGATTTCACAAACCGCACTTGCCGTTCAACGCGCCGAAGAAATACTGGGATCTGTACTCGCCGGAGGATCTCGAACTGCCGGAGCGCAACCAGTGGCCTGAAAATATGCCGGAGATGGCAGGATCCAACTGGGGCGAGTTACGCAACTACGCGGGAATGCCGCAGCAAGGTCCGGTGGATGAAACGACCATGCGCATGCTCATCCACGGTTACTACGCTTGCGTGAGTTATCTCGATGCGCAGGTGGGGAGGTTGCTGGGGGAGCTCGACCGCCTGGACCTGCGCCGCAACACCATCGTGGTTCTCTGGGGGGATCATGGCTGGAAACTGGGCGAGTACGGCGCCTGGTGCAAGCATACTAACTTCGAGCTGGACACCCACGCACCCTTGCTAGTTTCCATCCCGGGGCAGAAAAACGCGGGCGCGGCCACGGAGGCACTGGTAGAGTTCGTGGACATCTATCCGACGGTGGTGGAAGCGTGCGGGTTCAGGCCTCCGGCGCACTGTGAGGGGCTGAGCATGTTGCCCCTGGTTGAGGAGCCCAAGCGCAAGTGGAAGACGGCCGCATTCAGCCAGTACCCGCGGGGCAAGATCATGGGTTATTCGATCCGCACCGAGCGCTGGCGGTACACCGAATGGATCGAGCGCTTCAGCGGGGAGATCGAAGCGCGGGAACTTTACGACCATTCGAGCAGTCAGGCGCCCGCGACCAACCTGGCCCCGCTGCCGGCCTATGGCGATACCGTGGGGCAGCTTTCGGCCCTGCTCGACAAAGGACGCGGCTGGCGCAGGGTGCGGGACGAAGTCCTGCGTTCGCTGTGATGTTCCGGCTCCCGTCGAGATCCCTGCCGCGCAAACGCCTGCGCCCGCCCCGCGGCCCCAGCGGTGCGAGCCTGTCTTGCCGTGCACGTTCCAGCGGGAACTTGGGTCCGTGCTCGGGCCGGCCTCACCAGTCTGCGTAAGGAGTGCCGTCCAGCGCGATCTTGTCCGAGCCGCTGCGCACGTCGAAGATGCCGGGCTCGGACTGGTTGACGCTGGTCAGCGCGTCTTCCATGATCAGCTTCCAGGTGCGGTTGGAGCCAGTCATCGGGTCGACCGGGATCTGCCGCAGGTATCCGGCGGTGACCAGGTCCTCGAGCGTCTGCGGCGCCTTGCCCTTGTCGTAAGTGTACTCGTCAATGACGGTGCGCAAGGTGAACAGGTTCTGCCGCAGCACGCTCTCCTTGGTGGCAATGATGGATTTCTGATACAGGGGCACGGCGATCGAGACCAGGATGGAGATGATCGCCATCACGATCATCAGTTCGATGAGCGTGAAGCCGGCGTCACCATTCCGAATACGGCGTGCCATCGGCGGCCCTCTCCGTGCTCTTGGTGTAGACGTCGAAGACGTTCTGCCCTCCCCAACTGGTGGAATCGGGATCGTCCTGCACGCTGCGCATGCCCCAGTCGTAAGAGTTGGTCATGGGATCCTTGGGGATGCGGCGGAGGAAGCGGATTTTCTTGTCCACCGTTCCGGCCAGCCGCACGCCCTCGACCAGGACTTCGAGCTTCTCGGGGTAACATTCGGTGCCGACCTTGGTCGGCCCGAGTAACTGCTGGTCGCAGTAATCCTTGTATTTGTCAATGGCGGCGCGAATCTCACGCAGCGCCCAGCGCAGCTCGCGCTCCTTTTCCCGGCGCACCTTGGCGCGCGCCAGGGGAACGGCCATGGCGGCCAGCAGGGACATGATGGTGAAAGCCACGATTAGCTCCACCAGAGTCAGACCGTGTTGCCGGGACCGCATCCTCGCCGCAGCACCTCCCTGTTCCCTATTGGATCGTAACCTTGAGTTGCGGCGCTTCCACCGGGATGGGCTGCAACTGGTAGTTGCGCAGGAGCAGGCCGGGGAAGCTGACCACGGTCGCGCCGCGCCCCACCGCCTGGAACACCAGCACGGCCAGGACGCCCGAACCGTTGATCCCGCCCGAACCGGGAACGCGGTTGAGGTTCACGATGGCGTCGCCGCTGTCGTTGAGGATGTTGCGCGTGAAAACGATCTGCTTGCCATCGCCCGAGAGAAGGCCACCCGGCTGGACCTCGCTAAGCCGCAGCATCTGCGGATCGAATTGGACGCGGAAGGGTGAAGAGAACAGGTTCTGCACGTTCTCGGCTTCGAGCTGGACCGTGAAGGTCGCGCCCTGCTGCACGGTGACGTCAGCCGGCCGCAGCAGGAGCCTGGTCCTCGGCGCCGCAGGCACTTGAGCCGGGGCGGCAGGCAAGGGGGCTTCCGGCTTTGCCGGTGCGGGTTGGGGCTGGGGCTCCACCGGTGCCGGGAGGGTTTGCGGCGGAACGGGCTGTGCCGGGGCCGGCTGCACGGGAGCGGGCGGCTGCGTCGCTGCCGGCTGGGCTTCCGGCTTTGCTTGTTGCGGCGGCCCGGCGGCGGTCTCACCCGGAGCGTAGCTGAGCCGCACAACGGCGTCCGTGCCGGCAGCGATCGCTTTCAGGCTGAGGTCGCTGACGCCCGGCGTGCGCACTACATGGGGCACCAGCGCGATGAGCAACTCGCTCTGGCTACGCTCGATGCTCTGGCTGGAAAACAGGCGCCCCAGCCCGGGAATCTTGCTCAGGCCAGGAACGCCCGAGACCGATTTGGTGTCTTGATCCTGGAGCAGGCCGCCGATCAGGTTGACTTCGCCCTCCCGCAAGCGCAGGTCCAGGATCGCTTTGCGCTGGCCAATGACCGGCTGGGCGATGCCTCCGATGTCAATGCGGTCGCGCACGGTGGAGATTTCCAGTTCGACGTGCAACGTGACTTCGTCCTGGCCGTGCACGCGCGGGGTGATGTCCAGGTTTACGCCCACGTCCTTGTACTGGAACTGCGTGTTGACCAGCGGGCTGATGCCCACTGCGCCAATGCCGGGCTGGAAGCTGCCGGTGGCGATGGGCACTTGATCGCCGATGCGCAGCGAGGCTTTCATGCCGTCAGCCACGCGGATTTGGGGAGATTGCAGGACCTTGGTGCTGCGGTCGGTCATCAGCGCCTGGAGCAGAGCGCCGGGCAGGGTCAAAGAGTAGTCGTTGGTGGAAAGGCGGTTCACGCGGGCCAGCGAGATGAGCTGGGTGCCCAGTCCCGCAGCGCTGGTTCCCAGGCTGTACCCGTAACCGTACTGCCCGTAGCCGTAGGTTCCGTAGCCCCCGTAGCCGTACGGGTAACCAAAGCCGTAAGGGTAATAGGGACTGTAGGGAGAGGTGGGCTGGGTTGTCGTTGTTCCGGTCCCGGATCCGGTATCCGTGTTGGGGGTGTTGGTTCCGCCCTGGTTGGTCCGGCCGCCCAGCAACACCGGGTTGCGTGGCGTAAAGTAAATGGGGACGTTGAGACCGGCGGTCCCGCCGGTTGCGATGGCCGCCGCCAGGTCGCGCGTGCGGACCTTGTTGGCCTCCATCACGAAAACGTCAATGACGACCTCCGAGCGCGGGCGGTCCAGATCGTGCACGATCTTCTCAGCCAGCGCCACCTGGTCGGCGCTGCCGCGCACGATGATGGCGTTCTGGGCGGTGGAGACGAAGACGCGGCGGATGTCGGTGAGAGCGCGGATGTTGGTGGCCATCTCCTGCAAGTCCTGGGGCTGGGTGACGTTTTGCAGGTAGAAGACCTTGACCACGTAGTCCTCGTAGTCGCGGCGCTTGGTCTGGTTGTCGCTGGTGACGAAGATGGTGTTGGAAGACAGCGGCTTCCAGAAAGCCTTGGTGAGGACGGCCAGGTAATCGAGGGCCTTTTCCAGGGTGGCGTTGACCAGCTCGACGCTGTGATTGCGGCTGGCGGCCGGGTCCTGGCGGAAGTCGGGATCGAAGATGACATTGATGCCAGCGAGCTTGCAAACTGTTTCAAACAAAACCCGCGCCGGTTGATTGGTCATGCGCAGGTTGATGGGCTGGCGGGAAAGAGGGCGCAGCTCCGGCAAGGGCTCGATGCGCTCCAGCTTGCTTTCGGTCTGCTTGCGTGCCCGTTCGATGGGGGTCAGGCCGCGCTCTTCGGGCTTGACCGGCTCCGGGCGCTTTTTTTCCAGCTCGACCATGTCCAGGGTGAGCTGGAGTTCCTGCCGCGCGATGGCGGAAGAGGGGTCGAGCACGAAGGCGCGCTGGAACTCAGCCAGGGCTTCCTCCAGCTTGCCTTCCGAGCGCAGTTTCTGCCCGCGATGGACGCGCTCCTGGGCCGCCTGGAAGCGAACCCGGCGGGCGGCAAGCATGTAGCCCGGATCGCCCGGATCCTCGGCCAAGGCGCCCTCGTACAATTCGAGGGCTTTCTCCCAGTCCTTGCGCACCTCGGCCTTGCGCCCTTCGGCCAGCAGCTTGTCGCCTTTGCGCGTGCGCGCCGCCAGGGGCAGTGGCAGGATAGCCACCGTAAAAAGGCAAAACGCCAGGATGCTACGGGCGTGACGCATGGCCTTGTTTTCCAAGGGGTTGTGGTACACTGGTCATTCCCAACACCGGAGCTTCACAAAAGCATTGACGCTGGCGGCGACGCTCGCGTGCAGAGGGAATGTGGCTGAGGCCGAGGGCATCAAGGTCCTGACCGAGAATCGCCAGGCGCGCCACAACTACATCCTGCTGGAGACGTTCGAAGCGGGTCTGGCGCTGACCGGCACCGAGGTAAAGGCCGCGCGGGCGGGTATGGTGCAACTGAAGGATGCCTATGCCCAGATCCGCGACAACGAGGCCTGGCTGATCAACGCCCATATCAGCCCGTATTCGCACGGCAACCGTCAGAACCACGATCCGCTGCGCGACCGCAAGCTCCTGCTGCACCGGCGCGAAATTGACAAACTGCTGGGCCGGACGCGCGACGGCGGCCTGACGATCATCCCCACCAGGCTGTATCTCAAGAAAGGCCGGATCAAATGCGAGCTGGCGCTGGCCCGGGCGCGCAAGAAATACGACAAGCGCGAGCTGGAGCGGGAACGTGAGAAGGAAGCCGAGGCCCGGCAGGCCCTGCGCGAAGCGCGTCGCCGCTCCGGCGGCTGATCATGCCAAGGGGGTTCGTCCGTATGCAGATTCGTTTGACCGCGGTTCCCATCGAGCAGATCGAGACCGAGGCGCTGGCGGTGGTGGCATTTCAGGCGGAAGATCCCGGCGAAGGTCTTGCGTGGGCGGCGGCGCGCAAGCTGGACGAGGCCACGGGAGGCTGGCTCTCCGAGGTCTACCGCTCCGGGGAATTCACCGGCAAGGCTTACGAGACGCTCATTTTGCACCGCCCGGCCGGGCTGAAGGCGCGGCGGCTAGTGCTGGTGGGGGGAGGCAAGCGCGATCGCTTCGGCGGGCTCGAGCTGCGCCGCGCGGCGGGCGCCATGATCCGCGCGCTCAGATCGCGCTCGGTGCTCGAAGCCGTCCTGGCCCTGGAAGGCGGGCCGGAGGAACTGAGCGCGGTGGTTGAGGGCGCGATCCTCGGCGATTACGAGCCGGATCGCTACAAGACCGACAAGAAGAACGGCAAGCCCATGCAGCACCTGGCGCTGGCGGTGACCGCTGTGGATACGGATCTGGAAGCCGCGCTGGACCGGGCGCGTCTGGTCGCCGAAACCCAGAATTATGTCCGCGACCTGGTCGCCGAACCGGCCAACTACATGACACCCACCGTGCTGGCCGAACGCGCCCGCGAAATGGCGGCCGAGTTCGGGCTGGAGTGCGACCTGCTGGATGCCGGCCGCATGAAACAACTCGGCATGGGCGCGTTGTTGGGCGTCGCGCAAGGCTCCACCGAGCCGCCGGTGCTCATCGTCATCCATTACAAGCCGGCGGAGGCCCGGCACGGTGCGGCTCACCTGGGCTTGCTGGGTAAAGCCGTGACCTTCGATTCGGGCGGCATCTCGATCAAGCCGTCCGAAGGAATGGACAAGATGAAGTACGACATGGCCGGGGGCGCGGCGGTGATCGGCGCCATGCGCGCCATCGCGAGGCTGAAACCCGCCGTGCCAGTGACAGCGCTCATCCCCGCGGTGGAGAACATGCCGGGAGGGCGGGCGCAGCGGCCGGGCGATGTCGTCCGGACGCTATCCGGCAAGACCGTGGAGGTGCTCAACACGGATGCCGAAGGCAGGCTGATCCTGGCTGATGCCCTTACCTACGCGCAGCGGCTGGGTTGCACGCACCTGGTGGACGCGGCCACGCTGACCGGGGCCATCGTGGTGGCCCTTGGTCATGTGAATACTGGCGCTTTCGGCAGCGACCAGGCATTGCTCGATCGCGTGCTGGCGGCGGCGCGCAAGGTGGGCGAGAAAATGTGGGCCATGCCGCTCGACGAGGAGTACAAAGAGCCACTCAAAAGCGTGGTGGCCGACCTGCCCAACATCGGCAACCGCTGGGCCGGGGCCGTCACCGCGGCCATGTTCCTGAAGGAATTCGCCGATCCCCGGCCGTGGGTGCATCTGGATATTGCGGGCACGGCGTGGCTAGAGGAAAGCAAGCCTTACCTAGCCAAGGGTCCCACCGGCGTGCCCATGCGCACCCTGGTGCGTCTGGCGCTCGATTGGAGCTGAAGTGCGCTACTGCCACCGGGCGAAGCGCGAGCGCAGGAACTCGAGCAGGAACTCGTCGCGTCGGCGAATGACCGCCTCGAAATCGCGCTGGCGCCAGTCGTAGAAGCCTTGGCCCGACCGCGCGCCGAGCCGTCCCTGACGAATCGTTTCGGAAAGGATCGCGGGGGCGCGGGGTTCGCTGCAAAGATCTCCCGCCACGTAGTCAAGCACGGCGAAGGCAAGCTCCAGGCCGACCGCGTCCATGTGCTCGAAAATGCCGTAAACCGGCAGCCGCAGCCCGAACCCGGTCTTCGCCGCAAGGTCCACGTCTTCCGGATCGGCGATTCCCTCGGCAACGATGTACAGCGCCTCGCGCCAGAGGGCGTGCTGGAGCCGGTTACCGAGCTGGCCGGGGCGATCCTTTTTCACCACCACAGGCGTCTTCCCGCAATTCATGAGCAACTGACGCACGGCGCTGATCACCTCTTCGCCGGTCCGCGCGCCGCGCACCAGCTCGACCAGGGGCATCAGATGGGGTGGGTTCCAGAAGTGGGTGGTCATGACCCGCTCGGGGTGACGGCAACGCGAGGCGATCGCGGTGATGCTCAGTCCGGATGTGTTGCTGGCCAGCACGGTCTCCGGCCGCGCCAGCCCGTCCATCCGCGCGAACAGCTCCTGCTTGAACGTCATATCTTCCGGAGCCGATTCGATCACCAAGTCGGACGATGCGAC
>JBMFPL010000063.1:0-12470 GCA_049969115.1 Bryobacteraceae bacterium
TCCGCAAGCTGCGCCGCGCCCTGGAACTCAGGGACGTCAAGACAGCCGAGGCCCTGCTGCCGCAAACCTTCAGCATCATTGACCGCGCGGCCAAGTGGGGCATCATCAAGCACAACACCGCCGCCCGTTACAAGTCGCGACTGCACCGCCGTCTGAAAGCTCTGGCCGCGGCTGCGGCCGCTGCCTGATCGGCGCGCCGGCGGCCCGCCACGGCGTTTGGCGACTCCCTGCCCCGCGCAGATTGCCTCCATCCGCCGGGCCCTGATGGACTGGTACCGGCGGGCGGCGCGCGAGCTTCCCTGGCGCAGGGACCGCGACCCCTACCGCGTTTGGGTGGCTGAGATCATGCTCCAGCAGACGCGCGTGGCCGCGGTGCTGCCTTACTACGAGCGGTTCCTGGCGCTGTTTCCGGACGTCAACGCCCTGGCCGCCGCCTCATTGGAGCGAGTTCTCGCGGCCTGGGCGGGACTGGGCTATTACCGCCGCGCCCGTAGCCTGCTCGAGGCCGCGCGACGCATTGCGCGAGAGGGGACGTTCCCGAAAAATTACCAGGGCTGGCGCAGCCTCCCGGGCGTGGGCGACTACACAGCGGCCGCGATCGCCAGCGTCGTGTTGGGAGAACCGCGCGCGGTGCTGGACGGCAACGTCGTTCGCGTGTTGAGTCGGCTGGCGGCCGAAAGCGCGCCCATTGAGCTTTCGGCAACACGAGCGCGGCTGGCGGCTCTGGCCGGCCGGTTGCTCGACCCCGAAGATCCCGGCAGCTTCAACCAGGCTTTGATGGAACTGGGCGCCACAGTGTGCCTGCCGCGCGGGCCTTCGTGCGGGAGCTGCCCGCTAGCCAACTGGTGCGCTGCGCGCCGGCAGGGAATCGAGCGTGAACTGCCTCACCGGCGCCCGCGGCCCGCCCGTAGCCCGATTCACCGGACGCTGCTCTGGATCGAGCGAGACGGGCGGCTGCTGGTATGCCCCTGCCGGGGCGGCAGGTTGGAAGGCTTCTGGGAGCTGCCCGGCCCTGAGGTTGCGCCCTGTGCTCGCATTGGCGAAACGCTGGCCGAATTCCGCCATTCGATCACGCGCTACGATTCCCGCATCAAGGTGGCGCTCGCGAAGGTGAAAGCGACGCCGTGCGGGTGCCGCTGGATCGAGCTGGGCGGCGTCCAGCACCTCCCGCTCAGCACGGTCACGCGGAAGGCCTTGGCCGCCGTCCGGCGGACTCGTCGTGGCAGCGGCTGCGCATCGCCGCAGTGACCATCCGCTTCCCCTCCCGCCCTCCGCCAGCCCGCGCGGCGGTATCATAAACTGCACAGGTCAGCAACCATGAGCTCGCGAAAAGTGGCGTTCGGGGGCGCGATCGTAGCGATGCTCTCAGGCATCGTTTGCCTGACTTACGGCCACGCCGTCCAGGCGACCCGACCAGGCTACGCTGGCGCACCCGCGGACGGGGGACGCGATTGCACGGCCTGCCATCGCGGCCAGGCCAACTCGGATCCAAGGGGCGGGATCTCGCTCCAAGTCCAGGCCTTTAAACCGGGCGTGAAACAAATCCTGCGGGTCACGCTCTCGCACCCAGAAGCCCGGCGCTGGGGATTCCAGTTGACGGCGCGCATCGTCAGCGACGAGACCAAGCAGGCAGGAACGTTCACCGCCTCGCCTGATGTGAGCATCGTCTGCGGTCCGGACGGCCGGCCTGCGCCCTGCAACGGGGCGCTGGAGTTCGTCAACCAGAGCCCTACGGCAACCTTCGATAACCGCGCCGGGCCGGTCACGTGGGAAATCGAGTGGACGCCGCCTTCGGGCGACGTGGGCGACGTGGTCTTCTACGTTGCAGGCCTCGCCGCCAACAACGACCAGGGCGCGGTGGGCGACTGGACGTACACCACACGGGTTCGGGTGGAGAACGAAGGGTCTTGCCCCATGACCTCGCGCGTCCCGCAGCTCAACGCCATCGTCAACGGCGCTTCCTTTGCGCGCGACGCCCCTATCGGCATGAACGCCATGATCTCGATTTTCGGCCTGGGATTCGCTGATCCCGGTGTGCAGAGACCGGTGGGGTTGGGAGACATTCGCGATGGCAAATTCCCCCTGCGGCTGGCGTGCGTGGGCGTGGAGGTGGCGGGCCGGCGTGTCCCGGTCACGTTCGTGCGCACCGATCAGATCAACGCGCAAGCGCCCACGCTGGATCCGAACGGGCCGGTCGAGGTTCGCATCATCCTGAACCCCGGCTTCCCCAACGAAGTGCGCAGCCTGCCCGCCACCGTGCGTATGGAAACTTTTTCACCGGCCTTCTTCCTGTTCCCCAACAGCAAGAACATCGCCGCGCGCCACGCGGATGATTCGATTCTGGCCGAATCATCTGTGGTGCCCGGTGGCACCCCGGCCTCGCCCGGCGAATGGGTCGTCCTTTACGGAACCGGCTTCGGACCCACCGAACCGGTCTACCAGGCGGGCGAAATCCCGGATCGCCTGGCGCCCTTGAAGGAACCATTCAGCATCAGCATCGGCGGGATCGTTCTGCCGCCCGACCACATTTACTATGCCGGGCTCGCGACCGGTAACATCAGCGGCCTCTACCAATTCAACGTGCGGGTGCCCGAATCCGTCCCGTCCGGCAACGTTCCCGTGCAGGTGCGGATCGCGGGTTACCTGACGCCCGAGGCCACCATCCCGGTCCGCCGCTGAGCCGGCGCAGATTGCCCGCGGGCGTGAGCCTCGGCTAAGATGGTCCTCTATCCCTGCATATGGATCACTGGCTCACTGTCGTCCTGCTCACTCCCCTGGCCGGCTTCCTCATCCTGCTGCTGATTCCATCCTCCAGGCCGAATGCGATTCGCTGGTGGGCCAACATCGCTTCGCTGGCCGGCTTTCTGGTGACCCTCCCGCTCATCTTCCGGTTCGACCAGAGCCGCGATTTCCAGTTCGTCGAGAAGGTGGACTGGATTCCCTCGCTGGGCGCTTCCTATCACCTGGGGGTTGACGGCTACAGCTTGTTGCTGGTCGTGCTCACCGCCCTGCTCGGCTTCATCTCCATCCTGTCCAGTTGGCGCATCATCCAGCACCGGCTCAAAGAATACTACGCCAACTTTCTCATCCTCCAGGTGGGAATGCTCGGCGTCTTCATGTCGCTCGACTTCCTGTTGTTCTTTGTGTTCTGGGAACTCACGCTGGTTCCCATGTACCTCATCATCGCCATCTGGGGCGCTGAGCGCCGTGTTTACGCCGCCTTCAAGTTCATCATCTACACGTTGATCGGCTCGGTGCTGATGCTGCTGGGCATCCTGGCGCTGTACTTCGAGCATTACCGGCAGTTCCAGCGGCTGACTTTCGACATCTTCGAATTGATGCGCACCGACCTGCCGGCCTCCACCCAGTGGTGGGTGTTCTGGGCCTTCTTCGTGGGCTTCGCGGTGAAGGTCCCCATGTTCCCGCTGCACACCTGGTTGCCCGACGCACACACGGAAGCCCCTACTGCGGGCAGCGTCATCCTGGCCAGCGTCCTGCTGAAGATGGGGACCTACGGTTTCCTGCGCTTCTCGCTGCCTTTGCTGCCCGAGGCTTCGAGGAATCCCGTGATCGTGAACTCGATCGCCGTGCTTTCCATCATCGCCATCGTCTATGGCGCACTGGTCTGCCTGATGCAGAAGGACTGGAAGAAGCTCATCGCCTATTCCTCGATCAGCCACCTGGGCTTCTGCACGCTGGGCATCTTCACGCTGAACCCGGCGGGGATCGCGGGCTCGATGTTGCAACAGATCAATCACGGCATCTCCACCGGGATGCTGTTCCTGATCGTCGGCGTGGCCTATGAGCGGCGCCACACGCGGCTCATCGCCGCCTATGGCGGATTGCTCAAGGCCATGCCCATCTTCACCATCGTCTTTTTCATCGCCGCGCTGAGCTCGATGGGGATGCCGGGGCTGAACGGTTTCATCGGCGAGATCACGATCTTGCAAGGCGCATATCAGATGTCGCTGAACTGGGCCTTCTGGGCGGTGGTGGGGATTGCCCTGGGCGCCGCCTACCTGATCTGGCTATTCCAGCGCACGATGCTCGGCGAAATTTCTGCCGAAAACGCCCGGCTGCCCGATCTGAGCGCGCGGGAAATCGCCTACTTCACCCCGCTCATCTTGTGGGCTTTGTGGATCGGCCTCTACCCGCGCCCCTTCTTCCAGCTCTTGCAGCGGCCCGCGGCCCAGATCGTCGAGCGTGTGCGGCCAGGCTACTACGCGCAGCACGGCTTGAAGAATCCGCTGGCCACGGCGCAGCCTGCACCGGCGCCTGGCAACGTGATCTGAGGCGCCGCGCGGCCGGCCCGCAGCCCTGCGGCAGCACGATCGGTTCCACAGCGCAGTGGAAGGTCGCTCCCGGTTGCCCGGCTCGCTTCATTCCGCCAGCGAGCGGTACAGCTCCGGTCGCCGGTAACGCAGTTGGTATTCGGGATCGGCGCGGGCTTCCAGCAGCCATCCCGCCCGCAGGTCGGCATAGAGAAGCCTGGGCGTAGCCGCCTCGTCGGTTTCAACGGCAAGGATCTCGCCCTTCGGGCCTGCGATCAGGGCACCGTCGGGAAAGGACCGTTTCACGCCCGCGTAGCGCACGCGACCCAAGTAGTTGCAGGCGACGCCAAAAGCCGCGTTCTCGCGGCAGCGCGCGTACAGCCGGGGCAGCCCATTCCGCCCAGGCTGCTGCGGTCCCCGGCGGCGGATCGGCGGCGAAAGGAAACGGCACGATCTCTACCTGCTGCACGGCGAGCAGGCGCGTGGACTCGGGCAGCAAGGCATCGAAGCAAATATTAGCGCCCACGCGGCCGATCGGGGTCGCCGCCACGTTGGGCGGAGGACCGCCGTTGTAGAACGGCATTTCGAACATCGGAACGTGAAGTTTTCGCCAGGTGCCCAGCAAGCCTTCCGGCCCCGCCATCACGGTCGTGTTGTAGAGGACGTTGCCGGAGTTCTCGATCAGCCCCGCGGCCAGGTACAGGCCGAGCTCGCGCGCCACGGCCAGCAACCCCGAGACCGCAGGCCCGTCCAGCGGCTCTGCCATCCGCCATGCGTCGGCGAGCGCCTCGCGCAGCCACGCAGCGTGATCGCCTTTCGGGTGGTTGGGTATGAACCCGGTAAGGGAGAGCTCGGGGAATAGGAGCAGCCGCGCACCTTCCTTGCGGGCCAGCCCGCAGGCCTCGCGGATTTTCGCCAGATTGTGGGCGGTATCGGCCGGCTGGCTCTCTATACAGGCCGCCGCAACACGCAAGGTGGCGATCACTTCCGGCCTCCCTCGGTTTTGAACACGAGTTCCTCTTTGCTCGCTTTCAGCTCGACTGGCGGTCGCAACAGCCGACCCGCGAGCCGTTCCACTCGCGGCAACAGACGCCGGACCCAACGCCCGTGAAGCAGCAACGAGCCGACCACGAGCGCAGGGTGCGGGATGGTGGTGGGGCAGCGAGAACAGATTTCGATTTCGCCCGCCCGGCCCGCCACGTGCAATTCACGCATGCGGACCATGGCGGGCGAGTTCCACAACTCGGCGATGGTGCTTTCGCCGATGCGGCCCAGCGGCCGGCCGCCCAGCGCGTAACTCTGGCAACAGGGGTAGACGTCGCCGTTGTGCTTCACGTAGAGGGGGCCCCGCCAGAGATAGTGGCAGGGATGTTTCCAGTGCTCGGGTGGGTGAGCCGCGCCGGGACGCAGCAGTCGCGTCTCGTCTTCCTTGATCCGGATCACATCCACGCCGGGCACCGCCGACCAGAAGCGCAGGAAATCGCCAACCTCGGCAGCGTTCCGCTCCAACCGCACCATTTGCACCACGATCTGCACGCGCGCCCGGCGCTCGTGTTTCATGCGGCAGAAACGCACGAAGTTATCGCGCACCTGCTCGAAGCGGGCGCCCTTGCGGTAATACTCAAAGGTCTCGCGCGTGGCGCCGTCGAAGCTCAGCGTGATGTGCTCCAGAGGCGAATCCAGCAGGCGCGTCCCCGCTTTCTCGTCCAGCAGCGTCCCGTTGGTGGAAAGCAGCGTGGAGATGCCGTGCCGGGCGCAGTACTCGATGCGATCAAAAATCTTGCGGTCCAGCAGCGGCTCGCCCAGCCCGATGAGCATCACGTGCTCGGCCGCCGGCGCAGCCTCCGCCACCAGCCGCTCGAAAATCTCGTCCGTCATGTCCTCCTTGGGCTGGCGGTAGATTTCGCGCGGGCACATCGGACAGTAGAGATTGCATCGGGCCGTGGTTTCGACGATGTACTCGACGGGCATCGCCGCCAGTCGCGTGCGCCCCGCAAGATACGCCCCCAGCAAGCGCCAGCGGTTCCAGGCTTTCATGGAATTGTTCCCATTGTAACTTTCCCGCGGCCGCGCTCCGCTTGAAGCCCGGCCCGCGCGAGTCGCATCCTGAGTGGTGTGAGTACCGGCGCACCGCTGGAAGAACGGGTTCGCAGCCTCAACCAGGCGCCCGTGAGTCCGCATGGCCGTTTCGTGCTGTACTGGGCCCAGGTGAACCGCCGTGCGGATTTCAACCAGGCCCTTGCATGGGCTGCCGCGCTGGCCAACGAGCTGGATCTCCCGCTGCTGTTTCTGGAGTCGTTGGACTGCGAGGAACCCGGCGCCAACGACCGCCTGTTCACCTTCGCCCTGGAGGGCGTGCCCGAGACCGCGCGCCGTGTTCGTGAGCTAGGCGCCGCCTACTTGTTCTGGCTGCGGCGTCACCCCTCCGAGCCCGCCGACATCGTCGAGCGGCTAGCCGCGCAAGCGGCGGCAGTGGTGACCGATGACTGGCCGCTGGACCCCGTGCGGCGCCGCAGCCGCGAGCTGGCGGATCGGGTGCAGGTGGCCTGCTACGCCGTGGACGCCAGTTGCGTGGTGCCCGCGAGACTCATCCCTGAGCGGCAGTACGCAGCGTTCTCCATTCGCCCCAAACTCCAGCGCCTGCTGGCGCGCCGTCTGGAAGCCCCGCCCGCAATCGGCCTGAGGCGGCACTGTCGGGTCACGCCGCCGCCGTTCCACACTGAGGTCGCGCTCGAGGGAATCCCGAGGCTGGTGGCTTCCTGCCACATTGATCACGGTGTCCCGCCCTCGCGGGTTTTTCGTGGCGGGCCGGCCGAGGCGGAGAAACGGCTGGCCGCGTTCCTCGCCAGCAAGCTGGCGCGCTATTCACGCGAACGCAACGATCCGGCGGCCCGCGCCACGTCCGACCTCAGCCCCTATCTGCACTGGGGTCACATCTCCGCGCTCGAAGTCGCGCTGGCGGTCAAGGAGCACGCCGGCCGCCACGGCCTGCTCGCCGAGGATTTCCTCGAGCAGCTCATCGTGCGGCGGGAGCTGGCGTTCAATTTCTCTTACACCGCAAGCCGCGTGGACTCGCTCGACGAGCTTCCTGATTGGGCACAGCGCACGCTAGGAAAGCATGCCCGCGACAGGCGCGAGTTCCTGTATTCCTTCGAACAGTTCCTCGATGCGGCCACCCACGACGAGCTCTGGAACGCCACGCAGAAGGAGCTGCTGCTGGCGGGTAGGATTCACGGCTACTATCGCATGTACTGGGGCAAGAAGATCATCGAATGCTCCGCCACGCACGAGGAGGCCCTGCGCACCATGATCGCGCTTCACGAGCGGCTGGCGCTGGACGGGCGCGATCCCAACACCTACACGAACATTCTGTGGTGCTTCGGTTTGCACGATCGCCCCTTCGCCGAACGGCCCGTGCTGGGGTCGGTGCGTTACCTTTCCCGCGCCGGGATGGAACGGAAAACGGGCGTGCGCCGTTATCTCGAGCAGGTGCGGGCGCTGGAGGTGGGCCTGCTGGAAGGGGAATGGGCGGGCGCCAAGGCGAAGATTTGACGCGCCGGCCCGCAACCGGCTACAGTAGAATTGAACTGCACCTTGGTCCCCATCGTCTAGTTCGGCCTAGGACACCGCTCTTTCAAGGCGGCAACGCGGGTTCGAATCCCGCTGGGGACGCCAGCGGCTCGCTCCCTCCCTTCCCGTCCTGTGTTAGTGTTAAGAAGCGCTGGGAGGCGCCGTGAGCAGAGTCCTCATGGTTGCATCCGAAGCGACCCCGCTGGCCAAGGTAGGCGGCTTGGGTGACGTGGTGGGGTCGCTGGCCGTCGCCTTGAGAAGCCTGGGGGTGGAAGCAGCGGTGGCGCTGCCGCGTTACTCGGGCATGCCGCTGGACGGGGCGCGGCGCGTTTACCAGGATCTGCGCGTGTGGTTCGGCCCCACATGCTACGCGACTAACGTCTACCTGCGCGAGGACCGGGCGCCGTACTTTTTGGTAGACTGCCCCGTGCTGTACGACCGCCCCGGCATCTACGGGCCGCCGGGCGGGGATTTCGCCGACAATCACGTGCGCTTCGCGGTGCTGGCGCGGGCGGCGCTGACGCTGGCGCGCCACGTCTTCCGGCCCAGGATCCTGCATTGCCATGACTGGCAGGCGGCCCTCGTCCCCGTCTACTTGCGCACCATCTTCCGTTACGACCCGACCTTCGCCGCGGTGCGCACGGTGCTCACCATCCACAACCTCGGCTACCAGGGAATTTACCCCCAGGCGACGCTACAAGAAATCGGTCTCGACGAGGAAGCGGCCAACGCCGCGGGCCTGGAATTCTTCGGTAAGATCAACCTGCTGAAGGGCGGGATTTCCTCCAGCGATCGCATCACCACGGTCAGTCCCACCTACGCGCGCGAGATCCAGACCCCCGAGCTGGGTTTCGGGCTGGACGGGTTGCTCAGGCAGCGCAGCGACGCCCTGATCGGGATCCTCAACGGCGCCGACTATTCGGAGTGGAACCCGGAAACCGACCCTTACATCGCGGCTCATTATTCGGCCGACGATCTGAGCGGCAAGGCCGTGTGCAAGCGCGATTTGCTCGCGGAGTTCGGCTTGCCGGCGGAACCCGAGAGGCCGGTCATCGGCATGGTGTCGCGGCTCGACTCCCAGAAGGGTTTCGACCTGATCCGTGAAGCAGCCGGCGAGCTGCTGGCCGAAGACCTGCTTCTGGTAGTCTTGGGCACGGGCAACCCCGAATACGAGCAGTTCCTGCGCGAGCTGGCGGCGGCGCACCCGGACCGCGCCAGCGTGCGCATCGCCTTCGATAACCGCCTGGCCCACAAGGTCGAGGCGGGCGCGGACATCTTCCTGATGCCCAGCCGCTACGAGCCCTGCGGCCTGAACCAGATTTACAGCCTGCGATACGGGACCGTGCCCGTGGTCCGCGCGACCGGCGGGCTGGAAGACACGGTGGACGAGAGCACCGGGTTCAAGTTCCGCGACTACAACCCGCAAGCCATGATGGAAGCCCTCCGCGCCGCCCTGGCCGCCTGGCGCGACCGGCCGCGCTGGCAAACCATGATGCGCGCGGGCATGCACAAGGATTTTTCGTGGCGAGCCTCGGCGGCCCGCTACGCGGAGCTGTTTCACCAACTGGCGGGCTGAATCCCCCTGTGGCAATTTTGCATCATGGGCTATGGAGAGAAAAGACTGTGGCAGCCAACATCATCAACGTTACCGACGCTACCTTTGACAAAGAAGTCCTGCAATCCGACCTGCCAGTGCTGGTGGACTTCTGGGCGGAGTGGTGCGGCCCTTGCCGCATGCTGGCGCCCACCGTGGAAGCCATCGCTTCCGAATATGCAGGCCGGCTGAAGGTGGCCAAGCTGGACGTGGACGCCAACAACAGCTCGGCCATGCGCTACCAGATCCGCGGCATCCCGACCCTGCTGCTGTTCAAGGGCGGACGCGTGGTGGACATGCGCGTGGGCGCCGTACCCAAATCCGAGATCGTTCGCATGGTTACCCCACACCTGCCCCCCGCCCACTGAGGCCGTTTCAGAGTTCCGGCGGCCCGGGCTCGCCGCTCACCCATCCCAGCTCGGGCCGCGATTCCGCCAGCGCTTTCTTCCAGGCGCCATGGCGGGCGCGCATGGCCTCCAGCACCGACTGGCTCGAAGGCTCCCGCGCCAGATTGCGTTCCTCGTAAGGGTCGGCGGCCAGATCGTAGAGTTCCTCGAACAGCGGCACCGTATCCAGGTAGCGCGTGTACTTCCAGCGCTCCGTCCGTACGCCCTCGACGCGCGGGATCCAGCCGCGGGCAGTGAAAGTGTGCTCGTAAAAGAAGTCCTTCCGCCAGGGCGGGCGCGCCGCCGGATCGAGCAGGGGGAGGAGGCTACGGCCTTGCATGGAACGCGGAACGGCGAGGCCCGCCAACTCGAGCAGCGTGGGCGCCAAATCGATGTTCAGCGTGATTTCGCGCCTGCGCAAGCCACGCCACGTCTGGGGCAGCCGGGGATCATACACGATCATTGGGGTCCGGATAGATTCCTCGTGCATTAGCCACTTGTCCGCCAGGCCGTGCTCGCCGAGATAAAAGCCGTTGTCGGAAGTGAAGACCACGATCGTGTTGCGGGCCAGGCCCAGTTCAGCGAGCGTGTGACGGATTTCCCCCACCACGCGGTCCACGCCGCTGATCAACCGGTAATAGCCGCGCACCGACTCCTGGTAAAGCTGCGGCGTCGAAAAGCGGATCGCCCAGCGACGCCGTCCTTCGCTGCGGTGCACTTCGATTGGCAACTGCTCCAGGTAGCGGCTGGCGGCCGTGCGCGGGGCGGGAAACGTCACGCCGCGGTACAGGGCCTCGTCGGCCGGATCGTAGAGGAACTGGCGCGGGTCCTCGTCCTGCACGTGGGGCGCTTTGAAACTGACTTGCAGAAAGAACGGCTGCCGGCGGGCGAACGTCCGGAGGAATTCCACTGCCTGTTGTCCCATCAACACCGTGGAGTGCGGGCCGCCCGGCCCCTGGGGGAAGTAACTTCCCTGCCCCGCAAAGCCGCGCCAGTAGTCGAACTGGTCCTCGGGGAGGGGTTTCTTGTCCAGGCCCCATTTGCCGATGAAACCCATCCGGTAGCCAGCCGTACGCAGCACGCCGGGATAGCAACGGCGGAAGGCCTCGGGCGTCAACTGCTCGTTGAATTCGTTGATGCCGTGAGTAAACAGGTACTGCCCGGTGAACATGCTCGCGCGGCTGACCATGCAGATCGAAGTGGTGACGAAGTTGTTGACGAAGGTGACGCCCTCGGCCGCCAAGCGGTCCAGGTGCGGCGTGCGAATGATCGAATTGCCCATGGCACCCAGGGTGTCCCAACGCTGGTCGTCGGTAACCAGCAGGATGATGTTGGGCAGGCCCGTGCCAGTGGCGGCATGCGTCGCCCATGGGACCAGGCCGGCGCGGAGAGCGTCGCGGCGAGTTATGGAGGGAGCGGTACGGACGCGCACGGTGTTCCTTCCGCTAGACAAACCTATCACAATGCCGCTCGCGGGAGGGCCTGCGGTTCGCTGCGCGCTGCCGCCCGTTGGGGCCCGCAAAGCGGGATCCGAGCCCGAATGTGTTGACGGGCGGGGGTTGGCCGGGTCGGGTTATAAATGCAACTTAGTTGCAAATGCTTATCCGCGCGAGACCTCGGGAGGGGGCCATCCTTCTGAGTGTACTCATCCTACAGGCCGCCCTCCAGTAGCCAGTGCGGATCGCGGGGCGGGTTGTCGACTTGAAAGGGAGCGCGGTTGCCGAGGCAAAGGTGCGGCTGGAGCCCGGCGGGCGCTTCGTACAGACTGATTCCGGCGGATAGTTCGCCCTTAAGTCGCCAGCCCCAGGCGTGTACCGTCTTGTCGCCGAGCACCCGGATTTCGGACCGCTTCAACTCGCGGTGCAGGCGCCGGCGAAGGGTGGCATCGAAGTCGAACTGCGTTTTGCGGCGCTGCGCCCACAGCGGGTGCAGATGGATGTCCCGGGGAGCCGGCACGACGAGCTGCTGGCAGGCGTGCCCGGCTCGGCCCGGGTGGTTATTGCAAGACTGTTGCAAGAAATCTCCCCGCCGACGCCAACGAGGTTCTCCGAGCGCTCTCCGGGCTCCACGTGCGGGAAGACTCCGGTCCCTCGGCCATGCGCTTGAATCTGGGCGTCCGGGGCCTCAACCCCGACCGCAGCCGCAGCCTGCTGGTGCTGGAAGATGGCATCCCGGTGGCGCTGGCGCCCTACGGCGAACCCGAGCTCTATTACAGCCCTCCCATCGAGCGGATCGACGGCATCGAAGAATTACTCAAGGGAAGCGGCTCTTTGGTCCACGGGCCGCAGACCGTGGGCGGAGTTCTCAACCTCATGACGCCCGATCCACCCAGTCGTCCGGAAGCATCCGCCGAGTTTACCGGGAGCAGTACGGCTTGCGCAAGGCGCGGTTATCCTCGGGGGGTCGCGTGAGCAAGCCGGCTGGTATCTCCAGTTGTTGCGCAAACAGGGAGACGGCTGGCGCAGTTTCTGGTATCGCTTCAGCTACGTGCTCCTGAAGACGAACTCTGCTCCGGCTCACGCCCATCGCCTCGGTCTCAAGTTCAGCCTCTATGACCAGAACTCCAACCCGACCTACTTTGGCCTGACGGAGAGCCCCCGCCCCACGATTTCCTTGGACACTGATTTGCGATAAGGAGTGTCAGGATGT